>NZ_JASNFO010000053.1:0-68141 GCF_032027725.1 Pseudofrankia coriaricola
TTCCGCCGGCAGATCTACGGCTGCTTCTGGTTCGAGGCCGAGAACGCGCGCTACGCCATCGAGCGGCTCGGCCCGGACAACATCCTCTACGAGACCGACTTCCCGCATCCGACAAGCATGTCTCCGGGGCCGGCCAGCACGGCGGTCGCTCCGAACGAGTTCCTGGACCATTCCTTCGGAGACCTGCCCGAGGCGACACTGCGCAAGATCCTGCACGACAACGCCGCGCGCCTCTACCGCGTCCGATGACGGCGACGAACGAGGAGTTCCAGCACCGAGACCGTTGCGCGATCGTCGGGATCGGCGCCACCGACTACTCGCGTGACGCCGGTCGCAGCGACCTGACCCTGGCGACCCAGGCCGCGCTGGCCGCCATCGAGGATGCCGGTCTGACGCCGGGGGACATCGACGGCATCGTCCGTTGCGACATGGACAGCGTCCTGCACAACGACCTGGCCGACTCGCTCGGGATACGCGAACTCACCTACTGGGCCCAGGTGGGGCCGGGGGGAGTGGCGCCGTGCGCCATGGTCGGGCAGGCGGTGGGCGCCATCCTCTCGGGCCAGGCGACGACGGTCCTCGTCTTCCGGGAACTCAGGGGACGGTCGGGGCGCCGGTTCGGGCTGTCCGCGGCGGCCGACGCCAGGGTGGGTGGATGGGGCAGCTACGACGAGTTCTTCGCTCCGTACGGGCTGCTCACTCCCGGGCAGATTTTCGCCCTCATGGCCCAGCGTCACATGATCGAGTACGGCACGAAGAAGGAGGAGATGGGCCACATCGCGCTCACCTGTCGGGCCAGGGCGAACGCGAACCCGGCGGCCCAGATGCACGCTCGCACCCTCACCATGGAGCAGTACCTGTCGGCCCGCCCGATCGCCCGGCCACTCGGGCTGTTCGACTTCTGTCTCGAGACCGACGGGGCCTGCGCCGTGGTGGTGACCAGCGCCGCCCGCGCCCGGGACTGTCGAAAGCCTCCGGTCCTGATCCGGGCGGTCGCTCAGGGCAGCGTGCCCGATCCGCAGCCCGGAATCCAGTTCCCGACCCTGATGCGGAAGTCGATCACCGAGCTGCCGGCGAGTTCGGTCGCTCGCACGTTGTACCGACGGGCGGGCCTCGGCCCGCAGGACGTGGACGTCGCCCAGATCTACGACTGCTTCACGATCACCGTCCTGCTTCAGATCGAGGACTGGGGCTTCTGCAAGAAGGGCGAGGGCGGGCCGTTCGTGGCCGGAGGCGAGATCGATCTCGGGGGCAGCATTCCGATCAACACCGGCGGCGGTCACCTGTCCGAGGGCTACATCCACGGCATGAACCACATCCTCGAGGGGGTCCGCCAGATCCGTGGGGAGTCGACCTCCCAGGTCCCGGGCGCCGAGGTGTGCCTGGTGACCTCGACCCCGCTGCCGCCGGGCAGCGCGCTGATGCTGCGAGCGGCCTGATGGACCGGATCCGACGCACCCACCTCGTCCCGGTCGACGACGATCCCGACACCGGGGGATTCTTCGAAGCGGCCCGGCGCGAGGAACTGGTCATCCGGGTGTGCGCGGGCTGCGGTGCCGTTCTTCACCTGCCGCGCGCCTACTGCCACACCTGTGGAAGCTGGGACGGCCGTTGGCAGCCGGTGGCGGGTTTCGGAACCCTCTACTCGTGGACGGTCGTCGAGCACCAGGTCCACCCGTTGTACCCGGTGCCCTACACGGTGGTCCTCGTCGAGCTCCTGGACGTCCCGTCCGTCCGGTTCGTCGGCCACCTTCCCGGTGCTCCCGCCCTCGTCGCGGGGCAGCGCATGCGGGTCTGGTTCGACGACGCCGTGGGCGTGGTCGTGCCGCAGTGGCAACCGGTCGGCGACCTCGTCCAGCCAAGCACGACGGCCGGCCGCCGCTAGTCAGAACCATCCGAGACAACCATTTCTCGCGTCCCTTTGGAGGCGTCCGACATGCCATTCGCCGACGTTGACGGAGTCAAGCTGTTTTACTCGGACGACGGTGCCGGGGAGATGTCCTTGTTACTGGTGCATGGTCTGGGCGCGGATTCCCACGACTGGATCTTCAACATCCCTGCGCTGGCGGCGTCCCACCGGGTCATCGCTGTCGATCTCCGAGGGCACGGGCACTCTACGGTTCCAACCTCCGGCTATGCCGTCGGCGACTATGTCACGGATCTCGTCCGCCTGATCGATCATCTCGACATCGACCGGGTGGTTGCCGTCGGTCATTCGCTCGGCGGCATGATCGTGGCGCACCTGGCCGTCGAGCATCCCGACCGGGTCCTGGGCGTGGTCGAGGTGGACCCGGCCTACGGCTACGACCCGTCCTGGCCCGCGGGATTCCAACAGGTCGCGGACGCCATCGATGAGCAGGGCTCGGCGGCCGCCGTGCCCGGCCTGGCAGCGTTCTGGACCGCAGAGACTCCGTTGGCCCTGCGCTGCTGGCACGCACGCAAGGTGCTGACCGCCCCCCCGCACATGCTTGCCGACTCGATGCGGCAGTGGGGCCTGCGGCACCCCGCGACCGTCCTGAGCGACGAGGCGAAGACCTGGCTCACCCGTCGGGCCGTTCCTGTGCTGGCGGTCTACGCCGACCCGACCCGGGTCGTCTGGGAGGAAAAGACCTTCACCACGGCGAACAGCCGCGCGGTCGCCTATCCGGGCGCCGGGCACTGGTTGCACCAGGAACGTCCGGAGGCATTCAACGAACTCCTCCTCACCTGGCTCGACAGCGTGCGGCGCTAAAGTCGGTAGCGACGCGAAGGCCAAGCCAAGGAACTCGCCGCAGGTGCCCTTCGAGTTCATAGCTGCCTGACACGCTTCGCTGAAACGGAAGGACCATCTGCGGGGCGGTGCTCGCACCTAACCCAGGGTTTTCGCGAGCCTGGACCGGCTGGTAGACGAGTTCCGCTGTGCTCGCAGCGGGTCGGCACTCAGGGCGACCGCGGCGGGTTCAGCCGCCACCGCCGATGACGAAGGTGCGCAGGGCGAGGTCCGGGGCGCTCTTCGTGGCGTTCTCGGGGGGCTCGCCGCAGATAAGGACCGGAAGGTCGCGGGCGATCGCGACCGTCGCGGTCGCGCGCCCCGGACCGGATGGGCCGTCCCAGGCAAGCTCGACGGCCGCGGAACGGCCATCGGGCGCCACGTCGGTCGTCGCCGAGGTGAGCCGGTGGTCCAGCCAGACCCAGCCGAAGCGTTCGAAAAGCTCACGTTCGGCGACCTGGCCCCACATCCCCAGGGCGGTGGTGCCGCGGTAGTGACCGCGCAGCGGCGGTCTCCCGGCTCGGCGGACGATCGTGTCGAGCACGTCGGTGTCGAGATAACCCCAGGCCAGCCCGTCCGGCAGCGTGAAGCCGGTGGGGGCGAAGCGGTGGCCGCCGGTGTGACTGCAGCGGCGGATGCGCACGTCCGGCCACGCGCCGGCCTCGTCCAGGGCGAGCCGGGTGCCCAGCCGCCCGCAGCAGGCGTCCCGTGCGCCGTGCCCGCAGATCAGCACCTCCGGCGGCGCGGGCCAGCCCCGCCCGTCCGGTGCCTCGACGAGCCGGGCGATCTCGTCGACGACGTTCACCTGGTCGACGACATGGTCGGTGCCGGTGAAGCTGCCCGTGGGAGAACGCCGCCAGATCGTCACGCCCACCCCGGTGCGTACGCCCGCCGTGAGCTGGGCGGGCGAGGCTGACGCCGGCGGCGGCCCGTCGATCGGCGGGCGCACGGCGAGCAGCCGGGCCGGTGGCAGCCCGCGCCGGGCGAGCTCGGCGAAGACCGGCAGCTCGCCTACGTCGCGCGGCCAGGGCGGCGGAGTCTCGACCAGGATGAACAGGTCGCAGCTGAGCGCCGAGCCGATCGGGTCCGCTCCCTGTGCCCGGGTCCAGGGGGCGCACCGGAAGGACGGGGCGAGCCCTGGGGACGTCATTGGCGACGAGGGGCCGACGGTCACGGCGGTCACCTTCCGTTCAGCCGAGCCCGGCCCGGACGGCGGTGTCTCGGGCCGTGGTGTCTCGGGCGGTGGTGTCTCGGACGGTGGTGTCTCGAACGACGGCGCCCTGGGCTCTGGTGCCCGCGAGGGCCGTGGCGGCGAGGCCGCCGCGGTCTTCGGCCCCGCCGTCGCCGGTCATTTCCTGAAACCTACTTACCCACAGGGTGAGGTAGGCCTCCGCCGCGGATGTGTCATCCGGCACTGGCAGCTGGAGGCGCACGTCGGTGACCCCGGCCGCGAGCAGCGCCGGAAGGCCGTCCAGCGTCGCGCCCGGGTCCGGCGTCCCGTCCCGGCCGGGCACGTTCGCGAGCTTGCCGGCGATCCCGAGCTCCAGCGGGTCGCGGCCGAGCGCGGCGACGGCGTCGCGCATCCGGGGGATCGTCTCGACCAGGTCGGCGGCGCGGTCGGACGCCGGCCCCCAGGGGATCCAGCCGGCGCCGAACCGGGCGAGACGGCGCATCGCGCCGGGGTTGACCGTCCCGCTGACCCAGATCGGCACGCCACCCGGCTGGACCGGCTTCGGGTTGAGGTGGATGTTCTCGAAGGACAGCTCGGGGGAGTGGTAGCTGGCCCGGGGTTCCCGCCACAGCAGCTGGCAGACCTCGAGGGTGTGGTCGAGTAGCCGTCCGCGCCGGGAGAACTCCAGCCCGGCGGCCTCGTACTCCTCGCGCTGCCAGCCGATGCCGACGCCGAGGTCGAGCCGGCCGCCGGAGAGCACGTCCAGCGTGGCGGCGCTCTTTGCCAGCACGATCGGCCGGCGCAGCGCGGCGAGCAGGATGCTGTTGGTGAGACGCACCCGCGACGTCATGCCGGCCAGGAACGACATCGTCGTCATCGGCTCGAGGAAGTGGCCGTCCGGCCCGGTCGGCTGCCCGCCGCCGGCCCGGCCGCCGATCTCGGGCCGCGCGTAGTCGTCCATGTGCTCGCCGAAGACGACGTGCTCGCCGGAGAGCACCACCCGGTCGACGCCGGCCCGGTCGGCGGCGACGACCCGGTTGAGCAGCGGTCGCCACGAGCCGGGGTCCGCCGGCGCCAGGGCCAGGTAACGGATCGAGAACTGGGCGGCGCTCACGCGTCGCCGCCCGGCGCGGTCGACGTCGGCGACGCGGCCAGTGACTCGGCCAGCGATACCGGCAGGCCGATGCTGCGGGGCTCCAGGAAGCTCGCGAGCCCCTCCGGTCCGAGCTCACGGCCGAGCCCGGACTGCTTGAATCCGCCGAAGGGCACCAGCGGGAACGGGGGGAAGTCGGCGTTGATGTTCACCGCGCCGGTGCGCAGGCGGCGCGCGACCGCGAGCGCCCGCGCCGGGTCCGCGCTCCAGACGCCGCCCGCGAGCCCGTACGGCGAGTCATTGGCGATCCGGACGGCCTCGTCGGCGTCGTCGAACGGGATGACGCACAGCACCGGGCCGAAGATCTCCTCCCGGGCGATCCGCATCCCGTTGTCGACGTCGCCGAGGATCGTGGGCTCGACGTACCAGCCCTTCGGCGGGTCGGCGGGCCGTCCGCCGCCGGTGACGACCCGCGCGCCGTGCTCCACGGCGTCGCCGATGTAGCCCTCGACGCGGGCGCGCTGCCGCTCGGCGACCAGCGGGCCGATCACCGTCGCCGGGTCGTGCGGGTCGCCGAGCGGGATCGCCGCCGCGGTGACGCCCGCGGCCTCCAGCGCCTCGGCGTAGCGGGACCGGTGCACGAGGATGCGGGTCTGGGCGGCGCAGACCTGGCCGGAACGGTTCATCCCGATGCCGACGACCGTCGGCACGATCGCCGCCACGTCGGTGTCGTCGAGCAGGATGCAGGCGGACTTGCCGCCGAGCTCCAGCGACACTCGTTTGATCTGTTCACCGCACAGGCTCATGATCCGCTTGCCTGCGGCGGTCGAGCCGGTGAAGGCGATCTTGTCGGTGCCGGGGTGGGTGACGAGGCGTTCGCCGACCTGCCGGCCGCCGGGCACCACGTTGACGACGCCGGGCGGGATGCCGGCGTCGCGCAGCGCCTCGGCGAGCACGAACGTGGACAGCGGCGCCTCCGGCGGAGGCTTGATCACCACCGTGCAGCCGGCGGCCAGCGCGGGCGCCGACTTCCAGGCGGCCAGGGTGACGGGCGCGTTCCACGGCACGATCGCGCCGACGACGCCGACCGGCTCCTGGGTGACGAGGCCGGCACGAGGGCCGGCCGTGACGGTCCGCTCGAAGGGGAACGTCGCCGCCAAGCCCGCGTAGTAGTCGAACACCGGCCCCACCAGCCCGGTCTGCGATGCCGGGTTGCTCACCGGGCAGCCGATCTCGTCGACCGTGACGGCGGCGATCTGGCCCGCGCGCTCGGCCAGCAGCTTCGCGGCGCGGGCGAGGACCTCGCCGCGTTCCGCGGGCGTCATCCGCGGCCACGGGCCGTCGTCGAACGCGGCCCGGGCGGCGGCGACCGCCCGGTCGATGTCGCCGCCCGTCGCGAGCGGAACCTCGCCGACGACGTCCTCGCTCGACGGCGAGATGACGCCGAACCGGTCCGGCCCGCTCGGCGCGGCCCAGCCGCCGTCGATGAAGAACGCGTCCCGGTACATCAGTCGCTGGTCCACGCCTGATCGCTTCCCTTCGTCGTCCGCCCGCCGAACACCGGGCCCGCTGAGCACGTCGCCCGCTGAAACGCTGTCTGCCGAACGCCCTGCCCGCCGCCCGGCGCCGCGCCGGGTGGCGCGGTCAGCCGAGCATGTTGATGCCGCCGTCGACGATGATCGTCTGCCCGGTGATGTAGCTGGCGCCCTCCGAGCACAGGAAGCCGACGACCGGGGCCAGGTCGGCCGGGTGGCCGATGCGGCGCAGCGCCGCGTTGCCGAGGCCCTTCTCCAGGACCTCGCGAGGTACCACCTTCAGCGTCGCCTCGGTGTCGATGACGCCCGGAGCGATGGCGTTCACCGTGATGCCGAACGGGCCCAGCTCGCGGGCGAGCGTCTTCGTCATCGTGATGACGGCGGCCTTCGACATCGAGTAGTGCAGCGAGCGGGGAACGGTCGCGTAGACCGAGGCGGAGCTCTGGTTGACGATGCGGCCGAAGCTCTGCCCCTTCATGTGCGGGATCGCCGCCCGGCACATGAAGAACGTGCCGCTGACGTTGATGTCGATCATCCGCTGCCACATGCCGAGGTCGATCTCCTCGGCGATCGCGAAGTCGCGGTTCGCGTAGAGCGCGGCGTTGTTGACGAGGAAGTCGATCGACGAGTGCTCGGCGACGACCCCGTCGACGGCGGCGCGGCAGGCGTCCGCGTCGGAGATGTCCAGGACGAGGGTGCTGGCCGACAACCCGGCCGATAAGAGCTCCTTGGTCATGGTTTCGGCCGCCGGACCGTCGATGTCGGCGACGACGACGTGGGCGCCGCGGCCGGCGAAGTGCCGCGCGTACTCCGACCCGATGCCGTGCGCGGCGCCGGTGATGACGGCCACGCGCCCCGTGAAGTCAGTCATGGGAACCTCTCTCGCTGCCGGCCAGACAGAATGCAAGGGTACCCTTGCATAGAAACCGCCTGCAAGGGATGATGCGTCCCGGCGGGCGACGCGAACCACTGACGCGGCGCGGTCACCGGCCGCGCCGGCCCAGCCCCGCCCGCGACGGATGGCCCGGAGACGGCATCGCCGGGAGCCTGCCTCGCGGCTGGCGGCTCGCGAGTGCCGTCGCTCATGGACCGGGCGGAACCCTGAGCCGTGCACACGGGGAAAGAAGCAGGGTTGATGAACAGAGAGCAGGACCTCGAGGCGTTACGCCGGATGCTGCGAATCCGCCGTTTCGAGGAGGCGGCTATGGACATCGTGCGCAAGGGCCAGGGCATAGCCGGCTCGGTGCACATCTGTATCGGCCAGGAGGCGGCGATCGTCGGATCGTGCCTGGCGCTGCGCGACGACGACTACATCGTCGGCTACCACCGCTCCCACGGCCACCCGATCGCCAAGGGCGCGCCGCTCGGCCCGCTCATGGCGGAACTGATGGGCCGGCGTACCGGCGTCTGCCACGGCAAGGGCGGCTCGATGCACCTCGCCGACTTCGGCGTCGGCAGCCTCGGCGAGACGGCGATCATCGGCGCGGGCATCCCACAGGCCGTCGGCGCCGCGTACAGCGCCCGCGTGCGCGGCACGGACCAGGTGGCGCTCGCGTTCTTCGGCGACGGCGCCGCCAACATCGGGTCGTTCCACGAGGGGCTGAACCTCGCCTCGGTGTGGGGCCTGGGCGTCGTTTTCGTCTGCGAGAACAACCTGTACGCGATGTCGACGGCGCTGGCCGACACGATGGCGAGCGAGAGCATCGCCGCCCGCGCCGCCGCCTACCGGATGCCGGGTGTCGTCGTCGACGGGCAGGATGTCGCCGCCGTGTTCGACGCGGTGGACGCAGCCGTCGAGCGCGGGCGTTCCGGCGGTGGCCCGACCCTCGTCGAGGCGCGGACCTACCGCTACCGTGACCACGCCGAGTACGGAAACATGGACCTCTCCCACCGCCCGCCCGACGAGGTCGAGCACTGGCGGTCGCGCGACCCGGTCGAGCTGTTCCGCGCCCGGCTGCTCGCGGACGGCGTCGCCGAGGACCAGCTCGCGGCGGTCGCGGAATCCGCCGCGGGCGAGGTGCGCGCCGCGGTCGCCTTCGCGAAGAGAAGCCCCCAGCCGGCGCCGGAGGAACTGTTCGAGGACCTCTGGGCGACGCCGCTCGACGCCGCGCCGGCGGAGGCTTCGCGATGAGGACGATGAGCTACCGCGAGGCATTGCGCGAGGCGATGCTCGAGGAGATGCGGCGCGACCCGGCCGTCGTCGTGTTCTGCGAGGACGGCCGGTTCTGGACGATGCCGACGAACGGGTTCGTCGACGAGTTCGGCCCGGACCGGGTGCCGGTCATGCCGATCTCCGAGGAGGGCTTCACCGGCGCCGCGATCGGCGCCGCGATGACGGGTCTGCGCCCGATCGTCGACTACACGATCGCCAACCTGATGTACGTCGCGTGGGACCAGATCGTGAACCACGCCGCGAAGAACCGGTACCTGTTCGGCGGCCAGGCGAGCGTGCCGATCGTGTTCCGCGCCGCGATGAAGTACGCGAACGCGACCGCGGCCCAGCATTCCGACCGGCCCTACCCGCAGCTCATGAACGTCCCCGGGCTGAAGATCGTGGTGCCGACGACGCCGGCGGACGCGCTCGGGCTGCTGAAGTCGGCCATCCGCGACGACGACCCGGTCGTCTTCTTCGAGCCCCTGCGGCTGTGGGGCGTGAAGGGCGAGGTGCCGGACGGCGACCATCTCGTCCCGCTCGGGAAGGCGGCCATCGCCCGCGAGGGGCGGGACGTCACTGTCGTCGCGATCGGCGACGCCGTGCCCGCGGCGCTGAAGGCCGCGGCCGAGCTCGCGAGACAGGGCGTCGAGCTGGAAGTGATCGACCCGCGCACGCTGGTGCCGCTGGACAAGGGGGCGATCCTGGCCTCGGTCGACAAGACCGGCCGGCTCGTCATCGCCGACCCGGCGCACAAGACCTGCGGGGCGGCGGCCGAGATCGCGGCCATCGTCGCCGAGGATGGTTTCTCCTCGCTGCGCGCCCCGATCGCCAGGGTCGTCGCCCCGGACGTCCACCCGCCGTTCAGCCCCGCGCTCGAACGGCTCATGTACCCGACGCCGGAGCGGATCGCCGCCGCCGCGACCGCGCTCGTCGGCTCGCCGAAGGAGCTCGCCGTCCCATGACCACCGAGGTGAACCTGCCCCAGTTCGGGATGGGGATGACCGAGGGCACCGTCCTGCAGTGGTTCAAGAACGAGGGCGACCCGGTCGAGGAGGACGAGGAGATCGCCGAGATCGAGGCCGAGAAGACCACCGTCGTCGTGGTCGCGCCGGCGACCGGCGTCCTGTCCCGGATCCTCGTCCAGCCCGAGGAGACCGTTCCCGTCTTCACCCCGCTCGCGCTGATCGAAGGTGACTGACCGTGACTGTTCTGGAGGAGTCGGGGAACGCGGCGGAGCCCGGCCGCGGGCGGGTCGCCGGCAAGGTGGCGATCGTGACGGGCGCAGGCCAGGTGCCGGGGCCGGGCGTCGGCACCGGCAAGGCGACCGCGCTGCTGCTCGCCCGGCACGGCGCCGCCGTCGTGCTCGTCGACATCACCCCCGACCGCGCCGAGGTGACCCGCAAGGAGATCGAACAGGTCGGCGGCCGTGCCGTCGTCGTCGCAGGCGACGTCACCGTCGCGGCGGACGGCGAGCGCTTCACCCAGGCGGCGCTCGACACGTTCGGCCGGCTGGACATCCTGGTGAACAACGTCGGCGTCTCCCGTCCCGGCAGTGTCCTCGACACGGCCGAGGACACCTGGGACGACCTGCTGCGGATCAATCTGAAGTCCGTCTACCAGGTGTCCCGGTTCGCCATCCCGGCGATGGCCGCCACCGGCGGCGGGTCGATCGTCAACATCTCCTCGATTGGCGCGCTGCGCGCGATCGGGTTCGCCGCCTACTCCGCGGCGAAGGGCGGGATGATCTCGCTGTCCCAGGAGATGGCCGCGGCGCACGGACCGCTGGGCATCCGGGTGAACGTCGTCGTTCCCGGCTCGGTGCAGACGCCGCGCACCCAGGGCGCCGCCGAGAAGCTCGGCCAGGACCTCGGCGAGATCCAGAAGACCGCGGCCTCCGTCCTGCCGCTCGGCGCGGTCACCCACGGCACCGGCTGGGACGTCGCGTACGCGGCGCTGTTCTTCGCCAGCGACGAGTCCAGCTGGATCTCCGGCCAGGTGCTCGCCACCGACGGCGGCGCCAGCGTCACCCTGCCCGCCGTCGCCCTCGCCGGCCTGCGCCGCGGGAGCGGGCAGTGACCCCCGAGGAGCTGTTCACCGAGTGGACGGCGGCCTGGGTCACCCGCGACCCGGCCGAGCGGCTGCGCCACTTCGAGGCCTGCTGCGCCGACGAGGTGGAGTTCGTCCCGCCGGACGAACGGCCGGTCGTGCGCGGGCGCCGCGCCCTCGCCGACCACGTCACCGAGTACACCGCCGCCTGGCCGGACGGGGTGACAGTGGCGCTCGCGGCGCCGCCCGAGAGCCATCACAGCTGGAGCCGGGCCTACGTCCGCTGGATCTTCCCGACCGCCGTCGCGGTCGGCCTCGACATCATCCGCGTCGAGAACGGAAGGATCGCCACCATGCTCGTCTTCGCCGAGGGGGCTCCGCGATGACCGGTCAGTCGACCAGCGCCCGGCGCGTCCGGGCGGACCTCGGCCACGTCATCATCGACGCCGACGCGCACCACGTCGAGATCAGCGTCGCGTTCGCCGACTTCGTGCGGGACAACGGCGGCGGGCACCTGCTCGACGACCCGGCGGTGAAGGCCCTCGGCCTCGCCGACGGGTCCGGCGAGCGCGTGCCGTCGCTCGCCGAGCGCCGCCGGCTGCACCTGTCGGCCCGCCCGGTGTGGTGGACGCCGAGCGACACCCTCGACTACGCGACCGTCGCCATGCCGTCGCTGTACCACGAGCGGCTCGGCGAGGCCGGGATCGACTTCGCCGTCGTCTACCCGTCGCGCGGCATGGTGCTGCTGTCGCTGGAGAACCCCGAGACCCGGGTCGGGCTCGCCCGGCTCTACAACGCCTACGTCGCGCAGGCCTACGCGCCCTACCGGGACCGGCTCGCCCCGGTCGCGGTCATCCCCGCGCACACCCCCGACGAGGGGATCGAGGCGCTGGAGCACGCGGTGTCGCTCGGGCTGCGGGCGGCGCTGATGCCGTCGTTCGTCTGGCGGCCGATCCCGGCGTTCGCCGACGCGCCGCCCGAGTACCGGTCGCGGCTGCAGCGGATCGACAACTTCGGGCTGGACAGCGACCACGACTACGACCCGTTCTGGGCCAAGGCGGTCGAGCTCGGCGTCCCGCTGTCGTGCCATTCGAACGGCTTCAGGTTCACCGGCCATTTCTCGCCGTCCAACTACTCCTACGCCGCCGGGCATTTCGCCGCGGTGGGGGAGGCGACCGCCAAGTCGCTGTTCCTCGGCGGGGTCACGACGAGGTTTCCCGACCTGCGGGTCGCGCTGCTCGAGGGCGGCGTGGCGGGCGGCGTGCGGGTCTACGGCGACCTGGTGTCGCGGTTCGAGAAGCGCGGCAAGGCGGGGCTGGGCCGGCTCGACCCGGCCCGGCTCGACCCGGCGGAGCTTGCCCGGCTGGCGACGAGGCACGCCCCCGAGCTCGCCCACTACCGGCCGGAGCAGCTCGTGCCCGGCGTGTCGGCGGCGGACGGCCAGGTCGACGACTTCGCCGCCAGCGGGGTCACGTCGGTCGAGGAGATCCGGGACGCGTTCGTCCGCGGCTTCTACTGGGGATGCGAGGGCGACGACCCGCTGGTGGGCCTCGCCTACGACAGGCGGGTCAACCCGCTCGGTGCCCAGCTGCGCCCGATGATGGGCTCCGACCTCGGGCACTGGGACGTCCCGTCGTTCACCCACCCGCTCCTCGAGGCCTATGAGCTGGTCGAGGACGGCATTCTCACGCCCGCGCAGTTCGAGGAGTTCACCTGCGTGAACGCGGTGCGGTTCTACGGCGGCACCTCCCCCGAGTTCTTCGCCGGCACCACCGTCGCGGCGGACGCCGAACGGATCCAGGTGGCTGACCGGGCCGCCGGCGAGCCAGGAGCGAGGGAACTGGAGCGGACCGCATGAACGCACAGATGCAGCGCGAGTTAGGCCGGCGGACCCTGGATCTGATCGACCGGCGGACGACCGACCTGGCCGAGCACACCATGGAGGAGCCGCTGGACGGCTACCGGTCGTCCGAGCAGTTCGAGCTGGAGCGCCGGATCGTCTTCAACCGCTACCCGATGTTCGTCGGCCTCACCCGCGACCTGCCCGAGCCGGGGTCGTGGATGACGTTCGACGCGACCGGCACGCCGATGCTGCTCACCCGCGACGCGTCGGGCCGGGTGCGGGCGTTTCTCAACATGTGCCAGCACCGTGGCGTGCGGGTCGTCGAGCCGGGGTGCGGGACGGGCGCCCGCCGGTTCACCTGCCCGTTCCACGCGTGGGTGTACGACCTGGAGGGCCGGCTCGTCGGCCTGCCGGGCGCCGAGGGGTTCTCCGACATGCGCCGCGAGGACCGGGGGCTGATCGAGCTGCCCGCCGAGGAACGCCACGGCATGATCTTCGCGTCGGCCAACCCCGACGCGCCGTTCTCGGTGGACGAGTACCTCGCCGGCCTCGGCGAGCAGTTCGCCTCGTTCGGCTTCGGGACCTGGCACGCGATAGCCGCGACCCATCCGCACCCGGTGGCGACGAACTGGAAGGTCGTCTGGGGCACCCACTGCGAGACCTACCACTTCGCCCACCTGCACCGCGAGACCGCTCGGCCGCTCGTCTACAGCAACACCTCGATCGCCGACTTCTACGGCGAGCACGCACTGATGACCTCGACGATGCGCACCGTCGACAGGCTGCGCGAGGTGCCGGAGGAGGACTGGCGGCCGGTCGACGACGGCCAGATCAACCTCAACTACCGGCTCTTCCCGAACCTGAGCTTCTCGGTCGTCGGCGACCGGCTGGAGATCTTCACGATCTACCCGGGCCAGGGCCTGCACGAGACGGTGGCGCTGCACTACGCCTACCGCCGCGAGCTTCCCGACTCGCCCCAGGAGGCGAAGGAGCTGGAGGAGGCGGTCCGCTGGGCGTGCCAGACGGTCGTCGACAAGGAGGACTACGAGATGGCGACGCGGGCCGGCCTCGGGCTGCGCTCGCCGTTCGTCCCGAAGACGCTGGTGTTCGGCCGCAACGAGCCAGTGATGCAGCACATGGCGCGCACGCTGCGTCAGGTCCTGGGATCGGCCGGGGAGCAGCCGGTATGACCGGGACCGAGGAACCGACCGGTGCGGCCCACGCCGTCGGCGGTTCGACCGGCCCGCTCGCCGGACGGGTAGCCCTGGTGACGGGAGCGGCGCAGGGGGCCGGGCGTGGGTATGCCCGCGCCCTGGCGTCCGCGGGCGCCTGCGTCGTCGTCGCCGACCGGTTCGCCGATGCGGGGGAGGAGACGGTCGGCCTCATCGAGAAGGACGGTGGGACCGCCCGGTTCTGCCATCTCGACGTCACGGACGAGGCCAGCGCCCAGGGCGCGGTCGCGTTCGCCATGGCGGAGTTCGGCCGGCTCGACGTGCTGGTGAACAACCCGAACCGTTACCGGGACACGACGTACACGCCGCTCGCCCAGATGACGACCGAGCACTGGGACACGACGATGGCGGTGATGGTGCGCGGGACGTTTCTCCTCTGCAAGGCCGCCGTCCCGGAGCTCGCCAGGTCGCCGTGCCCGGCGATCGTCAACCACACCTCGTCGGCCGCCTACGGCGTGCGCAACTGGCTCGACTACGGGACGGCCCGCGGCGCGGTCATCGCGATGACGAAGTCGCTGGCCAAGGAGCTGGCCTCGCTGGGAATCCGGGTCAACGCCCTGTCGGTCGGCTCGATGGCGGCCGAGGCGATCGCGCTTGGTGTGCTGGAACGCGAGGAGCAGATGACGGGTACCCCGGAGTTCCGCATGCAGCTCATCGGGCGGGTCGCCACGGAGGACGACGTGGCCGGCCCGGTGGTGTTCCTCGCCAGCGACGCCTCCCGATACATGACCGGCCAGACCATCTCCTACGACGGCGGCAAGTTCTTCCTCGGTTAGGACGGGAGGCCGCCAAGCCGGCGCCGAGGACGGAGGGGGTACTTCTGTGGGGCTGACGGCGGCGCAGGTGATGGAGACGCTCGCGGCGTCCTGGAAACCGGACGCGATGAGCGACCCCGCGACGGCCGAGCGCTGGGCGACGCTGTTCGCGGACGACATCGTGCTGGTGGAGCCGGCGTCGCTGCCGCACGGCGGCGTCCACGAAGGGCTCGACGCGTTCCGCGCCGTCCAGACGGGCATGCGCGAGCACTGGGAGCAGCGCATCGAGGGAACCGAGTACTGGCGGTGCGCGGAGGACCTTTACGCGCTGCGGATCGTCATCCGGTGGACGGCGCGGGCCACCGGCCGATCGGTCGTCCTCCCGATGATCGACCTGATCCGGATCCGCGGCGGCCAGATCGTCGAGGTCGAGGCCTTCGTCCACGACACGAAGGCCCTGCTAGGCACGCTGGGATAGCGCCGCCGCCACGCCCCGTGGCCATCCCCGGCGCCTCATGTGCTGGGCGAACGCTAAACGAGCGCTCACTTATTGCTATTCTTCTCGCGGAATGGCCGAGGACCCGTTGGTAGTCCAGGCCACTGACGTTCGTGAGGTGGGAGATGGACGTGACGGCGACGCCGCCTGGCCCGGCCGAGGCCGCGATCGACGACGAGTGGGTCGAGCACCACTTCGACCACCAGTCGGCCGCGTTGGCCCAGGACTTCCACCCGACGCTGGCGCGCGCCCGGTCGCGCTGCCCCGTCGCGCATAGCGACCAGCACGGCGGCTTCTGGGTGGCCACCGGCTACGAGCAGGTGCTCGGCGTCGCCCAGGATTGGGAGACCTTCAGCTCCGCCGACGGCATCACGATCGCGGCGACGGAAAGGCACACGATCCTTCCGGTCACGATCGACCCGCCGCTGCAGCGCGAGTTCCGCCGCGTCATCAACCCCTCCTTCCGGCCCGTCGTCGTCGCCGAATGGGAGAAGCAGACCCGCGACCTGGTGAACCGGCTGATCGACGGTTTCATCGAACGCGGCGAGTGCGACTTCATCGCCGAGTTCGCCCGGCCGCTGCCGGGGCTGGCCTTCTTCGACTTCGCCCTGCACGCGCCGAAGGAGGACCTCGCCCAGGTCAACGAATGGGCGATCACGACCGCGCAGCCCGTCCCCGAGGCACGCGAGTGCATCTTCAAGCTCGCCGGCTGGATCGCCGAACGCATCGCCGAGCGGCGCCAGACAGGACCGCGCGGCGACGTGATCGACGCGGTGCTCGCCGCCGAGATCGAGGGCCGGCCGATCACCGACGCGGAGGCGATCGGCACCATCCACCTGCTCATTCTCGGTGGTCTCGACACGACGGCCGGCGCACTCGGCATGTCGATGCTGCGTTTCTGCGAGCACCCCGAGATTCCGGAGCTGCTGCGTGCCCGGCCGGAGCTGATCCCGAACGGGGTGGAGGAGCTGCTGCGCCTCGACAGCTCGTTCATCTCGGTCGCGCGCACCGCCCGGCACGACACCGAGGTGAACGGCCAGCAGATCAAGGCGGGCGAGCAGATCCTGCTGTACTGGGCCGCGGCCAACCATGACGAGAACGAGTTCGAGGACCCGGAGACGTTCGACGCCGAGCGGCCCCGCAACCGGCACATCGCCTTCGGCGCCGGCCCGCACCGTTGCGCCGGCTCGAACCTCGCCCGGATGAACCTGCGCATCGCCGTCGAGGAGCTCGTCAACCGCCTGCACGACATTCGGCTGGCGCCCGGCGCCGAGGTCGAGTTCCACTCGACCTACAACCGTGCCCCCCTCACCGTGCCCATCACCTTCACGCCGGGTGCCCGGCTGTCGCCCGCGGAGCCCGAGTAGGCAGGGCTCCGGTCGGCTCCGTCGGGCGCCGGGCCGCCGGGCCGCCCGGCCGCCCGGCGGCGCGGCGGCGCGGTGAGCGATCAGTTGCCCGCGGCGGAGGGCGGGGCAAGACTTCCCTTGCGCCCGCTGGGCGAGAGCACTGTGACCCAGGTTCGGCCACCGTGTGGTCGCGGCTGGGGCCGTGGGAGGTGGATGCGGCGTGAGTGAAGCGTCCGAGGAGCGTGCCGGGCACCCGAACGAGGGCGTGCCGGGGGATGGCGCGCGGATGTTCTTCTACGACTCGAACACATTGCCGTACCGGAGCAACCAGGAACTCTCCGAATGGTTGCCGGAAGAGCAGCGGGAGGTCTTCCTCGACGCCGTCGGGCGCGACATGCTCTCGACGACGATCCTGCTGTCGCCGACCATGACGGTCGTCCGGTCACGGGTCGGTCCCGGTGCCCAGGTTCGGCCGCACCGGCACGGCACGCACCAGATCACCTATGTGCTGTCCGGCGAGCTCCGTTACGGAAGGCGGGTCACCCGGGCGGGCCAGGGTGTTTTCACGCCGAACCAGAAGTACACCTGGGTCGCCGGCCCGGAAGGCGCCGAATGGATCGAGATCCACGACGGCACCCCCAAGCCGTACGACCTGGACTGAGTCTTACTCGCGGAGGCGGGCGGCGTAGTCGTCGCGGCCGGCGGCGTCGATGAGTTCCAGGCGGAAGCCGTCGGCGCGGACCAGGTAGGCGAAGAGGGTGGGGCGGCCGTTCTCGTCCGGCTTCGTCATTTCGAGGCGCCAGCCTTCGCTTGTAAGGCGAATGACGTCGGCCGCCAGGTCGTCGGTCCAGTAGGCGAAATGGTGCAGCCGCGGCCCGGCGGTCTCCCAGATGGTGCCGGGTTCTCCCTTGATGAGGTCCACGTGGATGGGGCCCTGTCGGGAGATACAGGACGTCGGCCGGGGCTGCGGGACGTCGTCGACGGTGTGGAACAGGCCCTCGCCGGCGGTGGGCGCGGTCCAGGTGACGCCGAGGGCCCGCGTGAGATCCCGCATCGAGGCGCCGAGATCGTTGGTGGTGATGCCGATGTGGAAGGGCACCGCGTCCATGACCGCTCCCAACTGAGACCTGCGCCAGCCACGGCGCGCCGCCGTCCCGGGTATGGGCGGCCGCAGGCCGCCGTCGGCTGCCGTCACGGTGGGCGTTGACCGCGCCGAAACGTCGACGTTATTTTTCCTCCCATTGAATGCAAGAGTACCCTTGCATCTCTGTTTGGGAGGCCTGGATGGCGCCGTACCCGACCTCGACGTTCGACCACCTGTCACCGGCGGTCGCCGGCCCGGCGTACTGGGACGCGGTCCGGGAGCTTGCCGGGCTTGGCCCTCTGACCTGGGTCGAAAGCGGTCACGGCTACTGGGCGGCGACCTCATGCGACCTGGTGCTGCGCATCGCGCAGGACTGGGAGACGTTCACCTCTACCGAGGGTGTGTCGATCACCCGTCCGGGGTTCGACCTGATGCCGCGGCTGGTCCCTATCGAGCTGGACCCGCCACGCCAGCGCGCCTATCGCCGCCAGGTGAACCCGCACCTGACGGTGACGTCCCTCGCCCATCTGGAAGACCCGATCAGGAGCGTGGCCGACGAGCTGATCGACACCTTCGTGGACGCGGGGGAATGCGACCTCGCGGTGGACTTCGCCCGCAAGCTGCCGGGCACCATCCTGTTCCGGTTGCTGTTCCACGCGACCGACGAGGACTTCCGCGCCGTCGAACCCGCCGCGCGCGCCATCAGCTTCGAGTCCGACCCCCAGAAGACGGCCGCGGGCGCGGCGACGTTGCGGGCCTGGGCCGCCGGCGTCTTCGAGAGCCGGAAGAACGGCCAGGCGAAGCGCGACGACGTGGTCAGCGCCGTCCAATGCCTGAACGACTCGGGTGAGACGTTCGTCGACCACGAGTTCCTGTCGGGCCTGCAGCTGCTCATCCAGGGCGGGATCGGCACGTCGGCGAGCGCCATCGGCGCGACCATGCGGATCCTCGCCGAGAACCCGCGTCTGCAGGCGGCGGTCCGCGCCGACCTCTCGCTGGTGCCGGCGCTGGTGGAGGAATGCCTGCGGCTGGAGACCCCGCTCCCGCTGATGTTCCGCACGGCGACCAGAGACGTCGAGATCCTCGGCCGGCCCATCAGGAAGGGCGACAAGGTCGGCCTGTTCTTCGGCGCGGCAAACCGTGACCCCGAGGTCTTCGAACGACCGGACGAGGTCGTTCTCCACCGGCCGCGCAACCGGCATCTGACGTTCGGCGCCGGGCCGCACCGCTGCGTCGGCTCGAACCTCGCCCGGCTGCAGGTCCGGGTGGCGATCCGCCGGCTGCTGGAAAGGCTCGGCCCGTTCCGCGTCCCCGGCGGCGCCGAGATCACCTACTTCAGCCTGCAGGCCCGGGGGCCGGCATCCATCCCGCTCGTGTTCGAGCCCGCGTGACGCGCGACCATTTGTGCACGGACGGCGCGCACAGGGCCGGTGCCCGCGTCCCGGCTGCGTAGGCTGGCGCCGTGACGGCGAGCCGGGGGACCGCGAATCAGGAGACCTCGCGCCCAAAGGCCACAACCAGGGCCACCCGGCCCGCTGGATCGCGGCGGACGACCCGCGACCGGATTCTCGAAGCGGCGATGGATGTGTTCGCCGAGGCCGGGTTCACCGGCGCCACGATCAGCGAGGTGGAGCGGCGCGTCGGCCTGGCGGTGGGCACGGGCAGCCTGTACCGGCATTTCCCGTCCAAGGAGGCGCTACTGACGGCGGCCGTGGACCGCGAGGTCAGCCGCCTGCGTGCCGAGATGGCCGAGAGGCGCGCGGCGATTCCCCCGTCGGCGGACGCGGTGGAGCACCGCCTGCACGTGTGCGAACAGCTGCTCGCGGACATCCGCCGTTTCGACCGGTTGTTCCGGCTCATGCTCAATGAGGGTGACCGCGTCCCCGAACTGCGCGAGGCGATCTGGACCGCGCTGCAGCGGCCAGTGCTCGCCGAGCCGCGGGAGGAGGACGTGGTCGACGCGATCGCGGTCGCCGCGCTCGGTGGCTACCACCTGTTCTCGACGATGCAGGGGCACCCGTTCAACGGCGTCGGCCAGGAGCGGTTCCTGCGCATCCTGGTCGACCTCACCCGACCGGGCGCGCGGGAAGCGGCCGTGCCCGCCGCCGAACAGGACGAGTAGCCCGCGTCGCCCGGGACGTCCCCGGTCCTACCCGCCCGTGACATTCCCGGTCAGACCGTCCGGGGCGTCCCGGTGGGACGGCCTCCCTCAGGAGGAAACCGTGATGGCGCGCTCGGGGCAGTTGTCGGCGGCCTCGCGGGCCTTCGCCTCGAACTGCGGCGGGACGTCGGGGATCGGGACGAAGCCGTGGCCTTCCTCGTCAAGCGAGAAGACCTCCGGGCAGATGTCCCAGCAGCGGGCGTGCCCCTGGCACAGGTGAGGGTCGACCTCGGCCTTCATGGGAGCCTCTCCTTCGCTTCGTCGCGTTCTTCGCCGGTGGCATACCCCGGCCGGCCCGGTCAGGGACGCAAGGTCAGAACGTAGCGGAAACGGCCCACGGGCCGTCCGGGAAGGGGCGGCCGAGCAGGTCCATGCTGTAGACGATCCGGCCAGGGGCTCGCCGGCACGGCCGGCGGGCCTCATGCTAACAGAGCGCTCACATACTTACCCGAGCTGGGCATGGCCGCGACCGCTGCGTGCGACACCGTCGCCCTCTTGTGAAGATGGTTTCGGGTGGACGCGACCCGCACCGGGCCGCGCTGGGGGTGTGCTTCCGGTTGTGGAGTGAGCGGTTACTGAGCTAGTGTCCAGCCACCGGCCGAGCGCGCCTGGCGTGCTGCTCGCCCGCAGCCGGCGGCGCGGCACCGCGTCACCGACAGCGCACGTCACCCGGCGTCGCACGTCGACGGCGGGTGACATCAACGGCGGGGCACGTCAACGGCGGGACACACCCGGGCAGGGCACCGCGGCGCGCCGCGCCGCCAGCACGGACAGGAGATGGGCCTCGATGAGGGTCGCCGTCGCGTATGAGCCTGGCAAGCCGCTCGTCCTCGAGGACCTGCCGGTCCCCGCCGTCGGCCCGCGCGACGTGCTCGTGCGCATCACCGCCAGCGGCATCTGCCACACCGACCTCAACGTCATCGAGGGCCACTCGGCGCTGCAGCTGCCGATCGTCCCAGGCCACGAGGCCACCGGGACCGTCGAGGAGGTCGGCGCCGAGGTCCGCCGGGTCCGGCCGGGCGACCGCGTGCTGGCCTCCGTCTCGCCGGCCTGCGGCTCCTGCTGGTGGTGCCAGAACGGCATGACCAACCACTGCGAGCGCGGGCCGCTCGTCCAGGCCGCGACGCGGTTCACCCTCGCCGACGGCCGTACGGCGCGCGCGGTCTGCGGCTGCGGCTCGTTCGCCGAGGCGATGGTCGTCGACGAGGCGAGCGTCGTCGCGGTCGAGACGGACCTGCCGGACGAGCAGCTGGCCCTGCTCGGCTGCGGGGTGACCACCGGCGTCGGCGCCGCGCTGAACACCGCCCAGGTCTCCCCGGGGTCGACCGTCGCGGTGATCGGTTGTGGAGGCGTCGGGCAGTCCGTCATCCAGGGTGCCCGGATCGCCGGCGCGGCCGTGATCATCGCGATCGACCCGGCGTCGTCGCGCCGCGACGCCGCGCTGCGCGCCGGCGCGACCCACACTGTCGACCCGACCGCCGACGACCCGGTCGAACAGGTCAGGGCGCTCACCGGTGGGCGCGGCGCGGACTACAGCTTTGAGGTCGTTGGTTTCCCCAAGCTGATGGAGCAGGCGTTCGCGCTGGCCCGGATGGAGGGGACGGTGACGCTCGTCGGCATGCCGGCGGTGGGCGCCACGATCACCCTGCCCGCGATCGGGGCGGTGTTCTCCGGCAAGAAGCTGGTCGGCTCGCCCGTCGGCGGCTCGCAGATCCTCCGCGACTTCCCGCGCTTCATCCGGCTCGCCGAGAGCGGCCGGCTCGATCTCGGGCAGATGGTCTCCCAGCGGATCAAGCTGGCGGAGATCAACGAGGGCATCCGGCTGACGGCTGGCGCCGAGGGCACGCGCACCGTCATCGTCTGAAGGGGCCAAGGGAGGTGTGAAAATGATCTTTCTTCGTGCCTCCAGCGGCCCATCCTCGAAGTACTGGCGGGGCGAGCCGTGGCCAGGGAGCGGGCCGACGAAGAGCTCGCGGCGGCCCGGCTGGCCCGCCGGCCCGGTAAGCGGCCTGACAAGGAGGAGCGCATGACCGCGCGGACACTGATCAGGAACGCTCGAGTGCTCGCCTGCACCGGCGATGCGAGCGAGCGGCCGTTCGACGGCGACATCCTCGTCGAGGGCAACCGCGTCGAGCTGGTGACGCCCGGCCGCCTCGACCTGGACGCGGTGTCGGCCAGGGTCGTCGACGTGCGCGGGGCCACCGTCCTGCCCGGCCTCGGCGACGCGCACACCCACATCAGCTGGCCGCTGGACTTCGTCTTCGACCATGCCGGCGTCGCCGCCTCACCACCGGCCCAGCACGCCCTGGACGTCGCCGCCGTCGTGCGCACCTTCCTGGAGAGCGGCTACACGCTCATCGTCAGCGCGAGCGTCCTGCAGCCGCAGGACGACGTGGTCGCGCGGGACGCGATCGAGCGCGGCCTGATCCCCGGCCCGCGGATCGTGCCGGGCAACCTGCTGGTGACCTCGCCGGGGGCGATCAGCGACGGCACCCCGATGTCGGTGGTCGCGGCCGACGCCCGCGAGCTGCGCGCGATCGTCGCCCGGCAGTGCGACGCCGGCGCGCGGGCGATCAAGCTGTTCATCTCCGGCGACGGCATCGTGCCCGAGTTCCCGTCCGACGACGTGTACATGAACGACGAGATGCTCGAGGCCGCCGTCGACGAGGCGGCGAAGTACGGCGCCTTCATCACGGTGCACGCCCGTGGGTCCGCGAGCGTCGCCATGGCCGCGCGCACCGGCGTGCGGCTCATCCACCACGCCTGCTTCCTCGACGACGAGGCGCTGCGCGCCCTGGAGGCCCGCCGCGACGACGTCTGGGTCTGCCCGGGGCTGCACTACCTGTACGCGGTGGTCAACGGCCACGCCGAGCCGTGGGGACTCTCACCGGAGAAGGTCGAGCTGTCCGGCTACCGGGACGAGCTGAAGTCCCAGGTCGAGGGGTTACAACGGCTGCGGGAGTCCGGGATCCGGATCGTCGCCGGTGGCGACTTCGGCCACCAGTGGACGAGGCACGGCACGTACGCGGCGGAGCTCGAGCGCTACGTCGACCTGGTCGGCATGACGCCCGCCGAGGCCGTGCACACCGCCACCCGGGACATGGGCCCGCTCGTCGGCCTGGAGACCGGCCAGATCCGTGAGGGCTACCTGGCCGACCTGGTCGTCGTCGACGGCGACCCGACCGAGGACATCTCCGTCCTGCGCGACCCGGCCCGCCGCCGGCTGGTCTTCAAGGATGGCGAGGTCGCCTACGTGAACCCGTCGGTCTACCTGTGAGCGGGGCCGTCACCGAGCACGCCGGCGGCGCCGGCGCGGCCGGGCCAGACCAGGCGGCACCGGCGCCGGTCGCCGCCGAGCCGGCGCTGCTCTCCGGCGTCGAGGCGCTCGCACGGCTGCTGGTCGTGCGCGCCGAGCTGGACGCGCGCGACGGCCTCACGACGGCGACCATGGTCTCCGGTTACCCCGGCTCGCCGCTGGGCACCTTCGACCTCACCATCGAGCGTGCCGCCGCCCTGCTCACCGAGCATCGGGTGCTGCACCGCCCCGGCCTGAACGAGGAGCTCGCGGCCGCCACCGTCTGGGGCAGCCAGATGGGCGCCGGCCGGTCGCTGCTGGCCCCGGGCAGCGCCGAAGCGGGCCCGGGCGAAACGGCGGCGCCCAGCGCCCCCGCCGGCGCCGCCGCGCGTGCTTCCGCGGATGACGGCTCCGCCCCGCGAGGGGCCGCGCTCCCGGAAGGCGGCGCGCTTGACGGCGTGGTGGGGGCCTGGTACGGCAAGACCCCGGGCCTGGACCGCTGCGGCGACGTCCTCAAGCACGCCGGCGCGATGGGCACCGGACCGAACGGCGGCGTCGTGATGTTCTGCGGCGACGACCCGTCGGCCAAGTCGTCGACCCTCGCCTGCGACAGCCAGTACACCTTCGAGGACGCCTGCGTCCCGGTGCTCGTCCCCGGCGACCAGCAGGACATCCTCGACCTCGGCGTCCACGCCTTCCGGATGTCGCGCTACAGCGGTGCCTGGGCCGGCCTGAAGATCGTCACCTCCGTCGCCGACGGCATCGGCACCGTCGACGCGGGCGTGGACCGGCACACCCCGAGCGACCCGACCGACCACGCGGTCGACGGCCGGCCGTGGCGGCACATCCCGTCGACCGCGGTCGGCCCGCACGCCGCCCCGGGCCAGGAGGAGCAGGTCATCGACCTGCGGCTGCGGGCCGCCGAGGCCTACGCCCGGCACAACCGGCTCGACCGCGTCGTCGGCGCCCCGGCTGGCGCGCGCCTCGGCGTCGTCTGCGCGGGCAAGACCTACTTCGACGTCGTCCAGGCGTTCGCGGACCTCGGCGTCGGGATGGACCGGCTCGCCGACGTCGGAGTCCGGGTGCTCCGGCTCGCCGTCACCTACCCGCTGGGGCGCGAGACCGTCCTCGAGTTCGCCCGCTCCGTCGACGAGATCGTCGTCATCGAGGAGAAGCGGCCGTTCGTCGAGACGCAGCTGCGCGCGATCCTGCACGAGGCCGGGCTCACGACCCGCGTCGCGGGAAAGCGCGACCGCGACGGCCGCCCGCTCGTGACCACCCCTGGCGAGCTGGACGCGTCGAAGGTCGCCGCGGTCCTGCGGAGGGTCCTGCCTGACCTGGTGGCCGCCAGGGCGGCGGCGACGGCGAACGGCGCCTCGAACGGTTCCCCGGCCCGGCGGCTGCTCCCGGTCGTCACGGCCTCGGCGCCGGCGCCGGTCATCACCCTGCCGCTCGTCGACCTGCCCGCGCGCCCGCCGGGTTTCTGCAGTGGCTGCCCGCACAACCGCTCGACGGTCTTCCCGGAGGGCGCGCTGGTCGGCGGCGGGGTTGGCTGCCACGGGATCATGTACTTCGAGGCCCGCCACCTGGGCATGAAGAGCCTCCCGCCGACACCGATGGGTGCCGAGGGCGTGCCGTGGCTGGGGCTGTCGCCGTTCGTCGACGAGCCGCACCTCATCCAGAACCTCGGCGACGGGACGCTGTCGCACTCGGGCATCCTCGCGATCCGCGCGAGCGTCGCGGCCGGCGTCAACGTCACTTTCAAGATCCTCTACAACACCGCGGTCGCGATGACCGGCGGCCAGGACGTCGTCGGGCTCATGGACGTCCCGGCGATGACCCGGGCACTTGAGGCCGAGGGCGTCACCCGGGTCGTCGTCTGCGCCGAGGACCCGAAGCACTACGGCCGCCGCGCCCGGTTCGCCCCCGGCGTCCGGGTGCTCGGGCGCGACCACCTGGAGGAGGTCCAGGAGGAGCTGCGCTCCGTCCCCGGGGTTACGACGATCATCTACGACCAGCGCTGCGCGGCCGAGTCGCGCCGGCTGCGCAAGCGCGGCCTGCTGCCCGAGCCGCCGCGGCGCGTCGTCATCAACGAGGCGGTGTGCGAGGGCTGTGGCGACTGCTCGGTCAAGAGCAACTGCCTGTCCGTGCTGCCGCACCACACCGAGTTCGGCGAGAAGCGCCGCGTCGACGACCTGTCGTGCAACCGCGACTACACCTGCCTCGAGGGCGACTGCCCGTCGTTCGTCACGATCACGCCCCGTAAGCCAGGCCCGCTCGCGCGGCTCGGCGCCGGTCGGCGGGCGGGACAGCCGGCCGGCAAGAACGCGGCTTCGCACGTCCGTCCCCACCTGCCAGCCGGCGACCTCCCAGCGCCGGACGTCCAGCCCATCACGGAGAGTTTCGGCGTCTACTTCACCGGCGTCGGCGGCACCGGCGTCGTGACCGCCAACCGGGTGATCGCGGCGGCGGCGCAGGCCGCGGGGCTCGCGGTCGCCGGCCTCGACCAGACCGGCCTGTCGCAGAAGGCCGGCGCCGTCGTCTCCCACCTGAGGCTCTCGCCGAAGCGGGCCGGGGGTGCCGAGGCGGCGGGCGCGTCCACCGTGGGCGAGGGCGGGGCCGACCTGTACCTGTCCGGTGACATCCTGCAGGCCGCCGCGGCCAAGCACCTCGCGACGGTCCGCCCCGGCCGGACGGTCGCCGTCGTCGACGTGACCGTCACGCCCACCGCGGCGATGCTGCAGCGCGACGTCGCCGCGCCGGACGAGGCGGTCATGCGCGCGGCGGTCTCCGAGCGTGTCGGCGACGACCGAGCCCTGTTCCTGGACAGCAAGCGGATCGCCGAGCAGGTGTTCGCCAACCAGCTGCTGGGCAACATCGTGCTGCTCGGCGCCGCCTACCAGCTCGGCGGGCTGCCGCTGCCACTGGCCGACCTCGAGAAGGCCATGGGCCGCAACGGCAAGGCGGTGGCCGACAACCGGGCGGCCTTCGCCTGGGGCCGGTGGGCCGCGCATGACCCGGCCGCCGTCGAGGCCGCGCTCGCGGCCACCGCCGGCGCCGATACCGGCGCCGCCGCGACCGCGGTCGCGAAGCCGAGCATCTTCGACCCGTCGCCCGGCGCGTTCGCGACCGCCGGCCGGCTCGTCGCGGAGAGCGACCTGCCGGCCGGTCTGCCCGACGACCTGCGTGCCCTGCTCGTCCGCCGCGCCGCCCAGGCCATCGACTACCAGGACGCGGGACGGGCGGCCCGCTTCCTCGGCCTGGTGGCGACCGCCGCCGGGCAGGACGGCGCCGGCCACGGATGGGCGCTCACCCGCGCGGTGGCCGAGAGCTGGTTCAAGCTGCTCACCTACAAGGACGAGTACGAGGTCGCCCGCCTCCACCTGCTCGCCGACCACGCCCAGACCGCCGCCGACCTCGGCATCGAGGGCCCGTACAAGGTGACCTACCACCTGCACCCGCCGTCGCTGCGGCGCATGGGGCTCAAGCACAAGCTGCCCGCCGCGCGGCCGTGGGCGGTCATGTTCCACGGGCTGCGCACGATGCGCCGGCTGCGCGGCACCCCGTTCGACGTCTTCGGCCTCGACCGGGACCGCCGCCTCGAGCGGGCCGTCATCAGGGAGTACGAGGCGCTGGTCACCGGGAGCCTGGCCGCGGGGCGGCCCTACGCGGATCTGGTCAGCCTCGCGGAGTCCGCACAGATGATCAAGGGCTATGAGTCGATCAAGGCGGCGGCTGTCGAGCGCTGGCGCGCCCAGGTCGCCCCTGGCGCGTCGGCCACCGCTGGCGGGGACGCATGAACAAGCTGCTCCGGTTCGCGCGCGGCGACGCGGCGCGCGCGGGCTGACCGGCGCCCCGCGGGCCGGGCACGGACCACCCAGAAGACGACCGAGAAGGCGGAGGCGTTGATGGCGCAGGAGACGGGGACGGCGGCGTTAGAGGTGCGTGGGCTGACCGCGGGCTACGGGGCGCTCGCGGTGATCCACGACGTCACGTTCACGGTCGGCAAGGGTGAGATCGTCGGCCTGCTCGGCCGCAACGGCGCCGGGAAGACGACCACACTGATGGCGATCGCCGGCTTCCTCGGGAAGTACACCGGCGAGGTGCTCGTGGGGGGCGTCCCGCTGACCGGCCCGTCCTACCGGCGCAGCCGCGGCAAGATCGGGATCATGGTCGAGGGTCGCAGCGTGTTCGGCACGCTGACGGTCCGCCAGAACCTGCAGATGGCCGGCGTCGATGTGGACGAGTCGGTCGAGCTCTTCCCCGAGCTGCGCCCGAAGCTGCCGCTGCGGGCCGGGGTGCTCTCCGGCGGCGAGCAGCAGATGCTGGCGCTCGCGCGTACCGTCGGGCGCCGCCCGTCCGTCCTGCTCATCGACGAGCTGTCGTTCGGCCTTGCGCCGGCCGTCAGCGAGCGCATCCTCGAACGGCTGCGCCTGGTGGCGACGGCGCTGTCCGCGGGCGTCGTGCTCGTCGAACAGCACATCCACTTCGCCGCGAGCTTCGTCGACCGGGCATTGATCATGAACGAGGGCCTGGTGCGCGCGGAGATCCCGGCGTCCGAGCTGGTCGCCCGTGAGTCCGAGATCGAGCGCCTGTACCTCGGCGGCGTCGACGAGGCCGCCTGACCGCCGCCGCGCCGCCCCGATCACAGAACGCGTCTGTGCGTGTGCGGCTGAGCGGGCCGCTGAGGCGCTGAGGCCGGCGGAGTGGAGGGACGGCCTCCCCCCACCGCACCTGCCCTTCTCGTCTGCCTAAACGGAATCTCGAACCGTGTTGGATGGGCCTGTCTATAGGCTTGCCCATCCAACACACCTCAATGGCCGCGTCGCGAAGTGTGTCGGCTCAGCCTGTCTATAGGCGGGCTCATCCAACACGGTTCGATCAGCGCGTGGTTCACGGCGCCCACCACTTCCGGCCAGTGGGCAAGTAAACGAGTGCTCGTTTATTAAGGCTGCCGCGGCGTCCGGTCAAGCTGCCCGTTCGGCGGGTGGATTACGCCCCGCCGCTGCGGACGGATCGCTCCGATGGGTCGCGTCTGGGCCGCGTCTGTCTGGTTGCGCGGCCTCGTCTGGCTGCTTATGGTAAGTGAGCATATACTTTGTCATCTATGATCTTTCGGGCCGCCGGACCGGCCGGCGGGTCCAGATGGCCTGTCCAGGACCAGGAGGAGCGCCCAGTGGATGAGGCGGTCATTGTCTCGACGGCTCGGACGGCGATCGGGACGGCGTTCAAGGGCACGCTCACCGAGATGAGCGCGTTCGAGCTCGGCACCCGGGCGGTGGCCGAGGCGCTCGGGCGGTCGGGGATCGACCCGGCGCTCGTCGACGACGTCGTGCTCGGCGAGTCGCTGTACGGCGGGGGAGACCTCGCCCGGTACGCGGCGGTCAACGCCGGCATCCCCAACGTGCCGGGCGTCGCCCACAACCGGCACTGCGCGTCCGGGCTCGCCGCCGTGCAGAGCGCGGCGGCGTCGATCCGGTCGGGGATGGACCGAGTGGTCATCGCCGGTGGCGTGCAGTCGGCCTCGACGAAGCCGCGCGCGCGTTGGCGGATCCCGGGCACCGACGACTGGGACGAGGACTGGCTCGCGTACAGCCACCCCGAGACGCCGGACGCGCCGTGCCGGGACATGTCGATCACGGTGGGCTGGAACGCCGCGGTCCAGGCGAACCTCACCCGGGAGGAGATGGACGCGTGGGCGCTGCGGTCGCATCAGCGCGCGATCGCCGCTATCGACGCCGGCAGCTTCACTGAGGAGATCTTCCCGATCGACGTGCCGCGGCGCGACGGCACCACCGTGAGGTTCGCCGTGGATGAGCACCCGCGGCGGAACACCTCGCTGGAGCGGCTCGCCGCCCTGAAGCCGATCCATCCGGAGATCGACGGCTTCAGTATCACGGCCGGCAACGCGTCCGGTGTCAACGACGGTGCCGCGGCGATGGTGCTCACCGACAGCGGGTTCGCCGAGCGGCACGGGCTCGAGCCGCTGGCTGTCATCCGCGCCTGGGCATCGGTGGGCGTACCGCCGGCCGACACGGGCCTCGCGCCGACGCTCGCGATCCCGAAGGCGCTGGAGCGGGCCGGGCTCACGATCGGCGACGTCGCGCTCTGGGAGATCAACGAGGCGTTCGCCTCGGTCGCCGTCGCCACCACCCGCATCCTCGGGCTCGACGAGACCCTGGTGAACGTCGCCGGCAGCGGCTGCAGCCTCGGCCACCCGGTCGCCATGAGCGGCTCGCGAATGATCATCACGATGGTGCACGAGCTGCGCCGTCGAGGGGGCGGCACCGGCGTGGCCGCCATGTGCGCGGGCGGCGGCATGGCCACCGCCGTCGTGTTCGACGTCGCGGCCCCGTGACGAACGCTTCCGCCCTGGTGGAGTGAACGCACGCTTATCAGGGATACTGAGGTATGACTGGCGCGCTCAGGGGTTACCGGGTCGTCGAGCTGGCCGGCATCGGGCCCGGGCCGTTCGCCGCCATGATGCTGTCCGACATGGGCGCGGAGGTGCTCCGCGTCGACCGGGCCGACGCCGTCGGCCTCGATGCGCCGCTGTGGGACGTGAACGCCCGCGGTCGCCGCTCGGTGGGTATCGACCTGAAACACCCCGACGGGCGGGAAGCCGTGCTCCGGCTGGTCGAGCGGGCCGACGTGCTCATCGAGGGGTTCCGTCCCGGGGTGACCGAGCGGCTCGGGCTCGGGCCGGACGACTGCCTGGCCCGCCAGCCGCGGCTCGTCTACGGGCGCATGACGGGATGGGGACAGGACGGCCCCTACGCGCAGGCGCCCGGCCGCGACATCAACTATGTCGCGCTCTCCGGCACCCTGGGCATGATCGGCCCCGCGGGTGCGCCGCCGGTGCCGCCGCTCAACGTCGTGGGCGACTTCGGCGGGGGTGGCCTGCTGCTCGCCTTCGGCATCGTGTGCGCGCTGCTCGAGGCCGGCGGCTCCGGCCGGGGCCAGGTGGTCGACGCCGCGATGGTCGACGGCGCGGCCCTTCTGGCCGGGATGATCCATGGGCTGCGGGCGGCCGGCGACTGGGGCGGGCGGGGGACCAACCTGCTCGACGGCGGCGCCTGGTTCTACGACGCCTATGAGACGGCCGACGGCAAGTACGTCTCGGTCGGGGCGATCGACCCCCGGGCCCGCCGGCAGCTCGCCGAGCTGACCGGGGTCGATCCCGGCCCGGACGACGACCGCTCGTCGTGGCCGGACACGAAGGCCCGGCTGGCGGCGGCGATCCGGGCCAGGACCCGGGACGAGTGGTGCGCCGCACTCGAAGGCACCGACGTCTGCTTCGCCCCGGTCCTCGATCCGGACGAGGCGCCGGCCCATCCGCACAACCGCCACCGCGGGACCTTCACCGAGGTCGGCGGAGTGGTGCAGCCGGCTCCGGCGCCACGTTTCAGCCGAACCCCGCCGGCGGTCGCCGGCCCGCCCCCCGCCCCTGGGCAGCACACCGACGAGGCCTTGGCCGACTGGGGGTTCTCGGCGCAGGAGGTGTCCCACCTGCGGACGGCTGTCGCCGTCCGGTAACTCGCTGCGAGGGCTAGCGCCTGATCGGCCGACCGTATAAAGTGAGCGCTCATGCACATAGGACTTGGCCTCCAGTTCGCGGCTCTTGATCGCGACGTGGCTGACGCGGACGTGTACCGGACGGAGCTGGGCCTCGCGTCCCGCGCCGAAGAGGTCGGTTTCGACTCGGTCTGGCTGTCCGAGCACCATTTCTCCGACTACCAGCTCACCTCGCAGCAGTCGATGGTGCTGGCGTGGTTGGCCGGTCAGACCAGCCGGGTGAAGCTCGGCACGATGGTCACCGTCCTGCCGTGGAACGACCCGGTGCGGGTGGCGGAGAAGTTCTCGGTGCTCGACCACCTTTCCGGCGGACGGGCCATCCTCGGCCTCGGGCGCGGCCTCGGGCAGAAGGAGTTCGTCGGCTTCCGGGTGCCGATGGGCGAGTCCCGCCGCCGCTTCAAGGAGTACAGCGCCGCGCTCCTCACCGCCTTGGAGACCGGCGTGATGGAGTGCGACGGCGAGCTCTACCAGCAGCCGCGGGTCGAGATCCGGCCCCGGCCCCTGGCGAGCTTCAAGGGCCGCACGTTCGCCTCCGCGGTGTCGCCGGAGTCGATGGAGATCATGGCCGGCATGGGTGTCGGGCTGATGGTCATCGCCCAGAAGCCCTGGCCCACGGCCATCGAGGAGCTCAAGAAGTACCGCGAGCGCTACTTCGAGCTGAACGGCACCGAGGCGCCGAAGCCGGTCCTCGTGATCGTGGCTGGCGTGAGCGACAAGCAGGCGCAGGTCGACAGGATCCGCGACGTGTACCTCCAGCGCTGGGCCCGGTCGACGGTCGAGCACTACGAGTTCGACAACGTCGGCTTCGCCCAGATCGAGGGCTACGAGTACTACGCCGGCCTGGCCGCCAACATCCAGAGGCACGGGCTCGAGAAGTTCAACGGCTTCCTCGCCGACCTCCAGGTCTGGGGCAAACCGGCGGAGGTCACGGAGAAGCTGCTCGAGTACGCGACCATGACCGACGCGGGCGGCATTGTCGTGCCCATGTGCTTCGGCGGCATGCCGGCCGAGGAGGCTCAGGACAGCTTCGAGCTGTTCGCCTCCGAGGTGCTCCCCGAGCTGCGACGCCACGACGTCGGCGGTGACATCGGCGTGACCTACGACGCCGCGCCGACGGCCGTCTCCTGAGAGCGCGCCGCTATGGGCCTGTGTGATGGACGGGTGTGCCTCGTCACCGGTGCCGGCCAGGGGATCGGCCGGGCCTACGTCGAGGCACTCGCCGCCGAAGGTGCGCTGGTGGTGGTCAACGACGTCGCCGCCGACGCGGTCGCCGACGTCGTCGCCGCGGTGCGGGCGGGCGGCGGGGGAGCCGTCGGACACGTCGGTGACGTGTCGACCGCGGCCGGCGCCGACGGTCTGATCGCCACCGCCACCGACACCTGGGGCGGCCTCGACGCCGTCGTGAACAACGCCGGCATCGCCCGCGACAAGATGCTGGTGAACATGGCCGAGGCCGACTGGGACGACGTGCTGCGCGTGCACCTCAAGGGCACGTTCCTGGTCACCCAGCGGGCCGCCCGCCACTGGCGGGAGCGGTCGAAGGCGGGCGACGCCGTCGACGCCCGCGTCATCAACACGGTCTCGTCGGTGGGCCTGTACGGCCACGTCGGCCAGGCCAACTACGCCGCGGCCAAGGGCGCGATCGCCTCGTTCACCCTCGTCGCCGCCATGGAGCTCGGCCGCTACGGGGCGACCGTCAACGCCGTCTGCCCGACGGCGCTGACGCCGATGACCGAGGCCGTGGGCCTGGGCGACAGCGAGGCCGCCCGCGAAGGCCGGCTCGATCCACGGTGGGTGGCCGCGGCGCTGGTGTGGCTCGCCTCGCCGCTGGCGGCCGACGTCACCGGCCGGGTGATCGTCGCCTCGGGTGTGCGCATCGCGATCGCCGAAGGCTGGCACCGCGGGCCCACGGGGACGCCGGTCGACGACCCCGCCGCCGTGGACGCCGTCATCCGGCCGCTGCTGGCCGCCGCCGCCCCCAACGCCGACGTCCAAGGAGACATCCCACGATGGTCGACGAGCGCACTCTCCTGAAGCACGCCGCCGTCCGTGCCCGATCTGGTGACCCGGCCGAGCGGTTCGCCGGAGGCGGCACCGGACTGGAAGAGCGATGACCGCCCCCGGACTCGTCGCCTACGGTGCCGAGGCCGACAACGTCGATCCGACCACCTTCCGCAAGGTGCTGGGCCACTTCTGCACCGGAATAACGATCGTCACCGGCCTGGATGGCTCCGGGTCTCCGTTCGGACTCGCCTGCCAGTCCTTCACCTCGCTCTCCCTCGACCCGCCGCTGGTGCTCATCTGCCCGGGCCGGAGCTCGACGAGCTGGCCGCGCATCGAGCAGACCGGACGGTTCACCGTCAACGTCCTGGCCGAGGACCAGCAGGATGTGTCGACGGCCTTCGGCTCCAAGACCGCCGCCAAGTTCGACGCCGTCCCCTGGCATGCCACCGACCGCGGCGCGGTCGTCCTGGACAACGTGCTCGCCTGGGTCCACTGCGACATCGATGCCACGTACGACGGTGGCGACCACCAGATCGTCGTCGGCGCGGTCCGCCAGATGCACATCCTGCGAGACCACGGACCGCTGCTGTACTTCCGCGGCGGCTACGGCCTGCCGGCCCGTCCCGACCAGAACGGCACCTCCACCGTCTCGGCGGTGGAGGACCGGTCAACGTGATCGGCCCGAGGCCACACCATCCCGACCGCCGGTGATTTCCCCGGTCCGCGATGACCGAGGCGGCAATCCGGCGCGACTAGGTCCTGTCTGACGGCCTCCGGCCACGCGAGGCTTCGCCATCATCGCATGGCCTTTGGCCTAGGGTGGACCAATGGTGGCATTGACCAGGCCGGAGGCGGTACGGCGAGCGGATTCGGTCGACGTCGACCGCTACGCGATCGAGCTGGATCTCACCGAGCCGGGCGACTTCTTCGCCTCCACCACGACGATCACCTTCACCGCCCGTGAACCGGAGACGTTCGTCGAGCTGTTCTGCGAGGAACTGTTCGAGGTCGTTCTCGACGGCGCGGTCCAGCCGGTCGAATCGTTCGAAGGCGGCCGACTGCCGGTACATGGCCTGGGCGGGCGGCATGAACTGCTTGTCAGGGCGCGCATGCGCTACTCGCATGACGGTGAGGGCCTGCACCGGTTCGTCGACCCGGCCGACGGAGGCGTCTACCTGTGCGCGACGTCGTCGGTCGACAACGCGAAGCGGTGGTTCGCCTGCTTCGACCAGCCGGACCTGAAGGCCCGCGTCAGCATGCGGGTCCAGTGCCCGCCGGACTGGACGGTCGTCGGCAACGGCGCGGCGACGCGGACCGGGCCGGGCGCCTGGGAGCTGGCCGAGACCAGGCCCATCTCGACCTACCTCGTCACCCTGGTGGCCGGGCCGTGGCATTCGGTGCGCGGGGAGCACGACGGCATTCCGCTCGGCCTGCACGTCCGGCGCTCCCTGTCGGCTGAGCTCGACCGTGACGCGGCCGAGCTCCTGCGGCTGACCGCCGATTCCCTAGACGCCTTCCACGAGCTGTTCGAGGTGCACTACCCGTTCGGCGAATACCACCAGGCCTTCGTCCCGGAGTTCAACTGGGGCGCGATGGAGAATCCCGGCTGCGTCACCTTCCGCGACCAGTTGATCTTTCGGTCGCGGCCGAGCGAGGCGGAGCTGCTCGGCCGGGCGAACACGATCGTCCACGAGATGGCGCACATGTGGTTCGGCGACCTGGTGACCATGCGCTGGTGGGACGACCTGTGGCTCAACGAGTCCTTCGCCGAGTACCTGGCCCGCCGCGTCACCCCGCTGGTGTCGGGCATGCCGGCGGGACCCGACTTCGCCGCGGCGCGCAAGAGCTGGGGCTACGCCGCCGACCGCCGCGCCACCACCCATCCGGTCGCCGGCAACGGCGCCACGGACGCCCGCTCCGCGCTGGACGACTTCGACGGCATCTCCTACGCCAAGGGCGCCAGCGTGCTGCGGCAGCTGGCTGCCTACCTGGGCGAGGACATGTTCCTGGGCGGGTTGCGCGAGCACGTCCGTTCGCACGCCTACGGCAACGCCACGTTCGCCGACCTGCTCGCGTCCTGGTCCGCCCAGGCGGGCCCCGGCACGCCCACCGGCACCGACCTCTCGCGGTGGGCCCACGAGTGGCTGCGTCTCGCCGGCGTCGACATCGTCGCCGTCGAGACCGGGCCGTCCGGGGCCGTCCTGCGCCGCCAGCCGCCGGTGTTCGGGCCGGCGGCCGACCGTCCCCATGCCATGACCGTCGCCGTGCTTCCGGGCGGCGGCACGCCGACCGAGGTCGTCCTCGGCCGCGCGCCGGTCCTGGTCCCGGCGGCCGGTCCCGGCGAGATCGTGCTTCCTAGCGCCGGCGACGAGACCTGGGCGACGATCCGGCTGGCCGCCGGCCAGTGGGAACGTCTGCCCGCCGTCATGGCCGTGGCCGGTGACGCCGTGGCCCGCTCGGTGGCGTGGAACGCGCTGCGTACCGGCCTGGCCGACGGGCTCGTGTCGCCCGAGCTCGCGGTGCGGACGGTCGCGGCCGGCATGCCGAACGAGCTCGATGTCGTCACCGCGCGGCTGCTGCCGTGGATCACCGCCGCGGTGTCCCTGTACCTCGCGCCGGGCCCGGAGCGCGCGGCGGCGATCACCGTCCTCACCGACGCGACCGAGGCGTTGCTCGCGGACGCGAAACCTGGCGGCAGCGGTCAGCTGACCGCTGCCCGCGGCTGGGTCGGGCTCACCGACGACCTCGACGCCCTGCGCGCCTGGCGTCCAGGTGGCGAGCCGTTCGCGGGCCTGACCGTCGACGACGAACTGAGCTGGCTGGTCCTGGAACGACGAGCCGCCCTCGGCGACCTCACCCTCGACCAGATCGAGGCGGCCTACGCTGCGGACCGCACGGCGTCCGGCCTGGTACACGCGACCCGCTGCCGGGCGCTGCGCCCCGACCCGGACGCGAAGGCGGCGGCGTGGGCGGAGCTCATCGACCCGGCCAGCACGATGTCCCACTATCAGCTGTCCGCGCTGGCCGGCGGGATCTGGGTGGCCGGGCAGGAGGACCTGGCGGCGCCCTACGCGCGGCGGTGGTTCGACGACCTGCCGGCAACCGCCCAGTTCCGGGGCACGATGTCGCTGGCGAGACTCGCCGAGCTGTGCTTCCCGGCGCTAGCCGTCGCCCCGGAGACCCTCGCCTGGGCCGAGCGGTTCGCGACGCGCACCGACGTCCCGTCCGGCCTGCGCCGAACCGCCTCCGACGGCGCCGACGACCTCCGCCGCGCCCTCGCCCTCCGCGCCGCGGCCACCAAGGGAACCTGACCACCCGTCCTAAGCACGTAGGAGGCGGCCGGGAGCGGTGTCGGGGATCTCCTCGCCGGCGGTGCGGGTGGCGACGCCGTTGACCCAGAGGTGCTCGACGCCGGTGCTGCGGACCAGCAGGCGGTCGGCGCCGCCCGGCTGGTCGTGGGCCCGCACGATGGGAGTCGTACCGACGGTGTCCGGGTCGAAGGCGACGAGGTCCGCGTAGAAGCCAGGCTGGACGAGCCCGCGGTCGGCGACACGGAAGACCTGGTGCGGGTGCCCGGTGAGCCGCCAGACGGCCTCCTCCAGGCTCAGCGCCTTGCGCTCGCGCACCCAGTGGCCGAGCAGGTGGGTCGAGTAGCAGGCGTCGCAGAGCTGGCTCGCGTGCGCGCCGGCGTCCGACAGGCCCAGCAGGGTCCGCTTGTCGGCAAGCAGGTCGGCGAGCTCGGCGTCACCGTCGTTCTCCAGGACGACGCGGAAGCGGGTCGTGCCGGTGTCGGCGAGCGCCAGGTCGATCATCAGGTCGAACGGTGTGGTGCCGCGCTCGCTGGCCAGCCGGTCCAGCGGGATGCCGACGAGGCCGTGGTGGGTCTCGGTCTCCTCGACGTCGATCTTGTGCCAGCGGTGGCCCCAGGCCGCCAGCGTCGCCGGGCGCGCCCGGTCCCGCCAGGAGGCGTCCCGGTACAGGTCCGCCCGCCGCTCCCGCGGCAGGGCGAGCACCTCTTTCCACTCGTCCACGGCGGCGAGCGGGGTCGGGTCGTCCATGGTGGTCTGCATGACGATCGGCCGGCAGGCGATCTGTGGGTAGACCTCGCCGGGCAGCGCGGCGCCGCGCTCGACGGTGCGCAGCGCGGCGCCCGGCTTCTCCGGCCGGGTGACCAGCGCCGTCCACGTGACCGGGATGCCGTAGCGGGTGGCGATCTCGGAGAACTGGTCGACGAACAGGCCGGGCCCGATCGAGACGGCGAGCACGCCCTTGCCGGCCTCGCCCAGGACCTCAGCCAGCTGGTAGACCTCGTCGACCTCGGCGAACCGGCTCGGCACGGGCCGGCCGTAGGCGCCGGAGTGCGCGGGCTGGCGGGACGTGGAGAACCCGATCGCGCCGGCGTCGAGCGCCTCCCGCACGAGCCGGCGCATCGTCGCCAGCTCGTCGTCCGTGGCCGGGCGCTCCTCGCCGCCGGTGACGAACAGCCGCAGCGGGGAGTGGCCGATGAAGACGCCGACGTTGAGGCGCTTGGCGCGGGCGTCGAGCGCGGCAAGATATTCGGGGAACGTCTCGAAGCACCAGTCGATGCCGGCGTTCAGCGCCTCCATCGACATGCCTTCGACGTTCTCCAGGAGCCGGACGATCAGGTCGCGGTGCTCCGGACGGGTCGGGGCGACGCCGAAACCGCAGTTGCCCATGACGACGCTGGTGACCCCGTGCCAGCTCGACGGGGTGAGGTCGCCGTCCCAGAGGATCTGGGCGTCGTAGTGGGTGTGCACGTCGATGAAGCCGGGCGCGAGCACCAGGCCGCGCAGGTCGACGATCTCGGTGCCTGCCTCGGGCACGAGCTCGCCCGGCTCGGCGACGGCGGCGATCCGGTCACCGGTGACGGCGACGTCCGCCGGCCGGGCCGGCGCTCCGCTTCCGTCGATCAGCGTGGCGTTGCGCAGCAACAGGTCCATCGAGGCTCCATCGGTCATCCGGCGAACCGAGCACACACAAATTAGCAAACACTCGCTCACTTATCGACCGATGCGTGCTCGTCACGGGCCGGCGGCTGTCTCCGGCCGCCATCCGTGGGGTGGACGTTCGCTGCCGCGGGGCTAGAGCTGGCGGACGATCTTGGCGGCCAGCAGGGCATCGACGTCCTGCGCGGGAAGGCCGAGATCGGACAGAATGGCGATGCTGTGCTCGCCGATGCCGGGAAGCGCCAGGGTGGGACCACCCGACGGCGGCTGACCGAGGCGGGGGAGCGGGCCGATCTGTTCGAAATGGCCCCAGTCGGCGACCTCGTAGGCGGCGACGCGGCCCAGCTGCCGGTTGAGCGGGTCGTCGAGGATGCCACGGCGGAAGTCGTCGCGACTCGTCGGCCGTACCAGCTCCGCCAGCAGGCCCTCGGCGCGCAGGCGGGCCACCCAGGCCGCGGCCGTGCCGCCCGCGAACGCCTTCTCCAGGAGCGTCTCGGCCTCGCGGGCCGCCGTGTCGTGGGCGCCGCCGCGCAACGGAGCGTAGGTCGCGAGCCGGCCTCCGGCCGGCGGGGGCTCGCCCCCCGCCAGCACCGCGCGCAGGCGCGTCCAGGAGCGCTCGTCCGGCAGCACCAGCGCGAACCACTCCCCGTCACCGGCCTGGTAGAGGCGGTAGCCGGGGCCGTAGCCGGTCTGCTCCTGGTCCAGGGCGGGGCCGGCGACGAGGGAGCCGTCGCGCAGGAAGGACCCGCTCTGCAGCAGCATCCCGGCGCCGAGCAGGCTGGTCGCGACCTGCTGCCCCTCGCTTCTCACGGCCTGGGCGTACAGACCGGCGAGGATCCCGGCCGCCGCCACCCAGCCACCGGTCACGTCGATGGGGATCCAGGTCGCCGCGATCGGCTCGTTGCCGTCGCCGCCGATGGCCCGCTCCAGGCCGGTGACCGCCTGCATGAGCGCGTCGTTGCCGGGCTGCTTCGCCCGTGGGCCGGTGGGCCCGAAGGCGCTGGCGTGGCTGTAGACCGCGCGCGGGTTGAGCCGGGCGACGTCGGCGGCGCCGATGCCGAGCCGCTCGGCGACGCCGACGCGGAAGTTGTGCAGGACGACGTCGGCCCAGCGGATCAGCCGCTCGACCACGGGCCGGGCCTCGGGGGCGGTGATGTCGATCGCGATGCTGCGCTTGCCTCGCTGGCAGGCCGCGACCGCGTAGGCGGCGGCGCGCATCGCCTCGCCCTCGGGCGGCTCGACCTTGATGACCTCGGCACCGAGGTCGGCGAGCACCTGGGCGGCGAGGGGCCCGGCGACGAACGCGGAGAAGTCGACGACCCGCACGCCGCGCAGCGGCGCCGCGTTGCCGGCGGCCGCATCGTTGGCAACGCCGTCGTCCGCGTCGTTGGCCGCGGTGTCGCCGGCGGCGTTGAGGTTGGCGGCGTTGAGGTTGGCGTCGGCGGAACCGTCTCCGGGCGGCGTCCCGGCCGCTGCCCGGGCCACCGGCCGCTCCTGCGTCCACGGGCCGGCCGGGGTCTCGGGACGGGGCAGCGGGCCGACCGCGATCGGGGAGCCCAGCATGACCTCGGGATGGCCGTCGTGATCGCGCGCGACGGCCAGGCCGATCTCGGCCAGGTGCGGGTCGCGTAACGCCTCGCCAGGGCCGAGGACCGGTTCGCAGGCGACGCCGGCTTCGCGCAGCCGCTCGATCCAGACGTCCCTGGGCCGCAGCGCGAACGGGGCGCGCCAGCGCTTCGCGCGGTCCTGCAGCTTCCCGGTGGCCTGGTCGGTGTAGTAGCCCTCGACGCTCGGCTCGTCGCCGAGGACCTCGATGAGCTTGGCGTACATGCCCTTACCGCCGAACCAGACCTGGATCAACTCGCCGTCCGCGCAGCGGTAGAGGAAGTTCGGGAAGGTCGAGCCGAGCTCCCAGTAGCCCTCGATCTCGGGCCGCGCCCGCTCGGAGCGCCCGATCATGCAGCCCAGCGTCGCGAGCATGCCGTCGTAGAGCGACGTCTCCACCCAGCCGCCGCCGCCCGTCGTGGCCCGGCGGCGCAGCAGCGCGAGCACGGAGGCGGTGAGCAGGGCGGCGGTCCCGATTCCGGGCGCGCGGACGTCGACGAAGATCGGCCCTGGCCGGTGGCCGGCGAGCTGGGTGCAGAAGCCGGAACGGGCCTCGACGAGCAGGCCGTAGTCCTCGACGGCTCCGGTCGAGGTCCGGCTGGGGCGGCAGCGGGCGTAGACGAGGCCGGGGTTGGCGGCGCGCAGGTCGAGGTGGCCGAGCCCGCGGCCCTCCACCAGCGCCTCGGGGCCGTAGACGAGCGCGGCGTCGGCCTCGGCGAGCAGCGCCCGCACCGGCTCGGCGTCGTCGGTCCCGACGATCCGCTTGTCACGGTGCCAGGCCTCGCCCCAGGGCACGTCCGCGTCGATCCCCGGGCTCGTCTGGCCGACGACGCGGACGACGTCCGCGCCGAGATCCGCGAGCAGCCTGCCCGGCACGCCGCCGGCGAGGCCGAGGCCGAGTTCGCTGGTCCCGACGGCAACCTCGACGACCCGCAGCCCGGTCAGAGGGCCGGCGGCCTTTGTCTCCGGGGTCGTCTGGCCAAAGGGTGCGCGAAAATGCTCTTCCTTCGCGTGCCCGGCGGCCTTTGTCTCCGGGGTCGTCTGGCCAAAGGGCGCGCGAAAATGCTCTTCCTTCGCGTGCCCGGCGGCCTTTATCTGTGGGGTCACTGAGGGCCGGGTAGCCGCCGCCGTCATGGCGACACCAGCCCGGAGGGCGCCGCGACCGGGCTGCCCGAACCGGCTGGCGCCGGCGGCGCGGTGGGCAGGGTCAGGCGAGGGAGGACGTCCTCGGTGGCCAGCTGGACGACCTCGAGGGTGTTCTCGTGCGCCGCCGGCGAGATGATGAAGTGGCGCACGCCGGCGTCGACGTACTGCTGCAGCCGGGCGGCCACCTCGGCCGGCGTGCCGGCGGGGGCGATCCGGTCGAGCATCGCCGACGGCTTGTCGCCGTAGGCGCCGCCGAGGAACGAGGCGACGTCGGCCCGTGCCCGGTCGCCGTCGCGGCGGACCGAGCAGTAGACGTACATCATCCACTCGAAGCCGCCCAGGTCGCGGCCTATGGCCGCCGCCTCGGCGCGGATCGTCTCGACCGAGCGGACGTACGCGCTCGGTGACATGAGGTACGGCATCCAGCCGTCGCCGAGCCTGGCCGCGCGGCGCATCGCCGGGGCCTTGCGGCCCGAGACCAGAAACGGCGGGCCGCCGAGCTGGCCGGTGGTCGCCATCCTGTCCCCGGGCGGCGGGGCGACCGGGCGCAGCGTCACGTTGTCGACGTCGAAGAACCGTCCGTGGTGGCTGACCTGGCCGCCGCCCCAGAGCGTGCGCAGCAGCGTCATCGCCTCGTCGGTGCGCGGGCCCCGTTCGCCGGGTGGCACCCCGACCGACTCGAACTCGTGCGGGAACTCGCCGCCGACCCCCACGCCGACCGAGACCCGCCCGCCGGAGCGGGCGTCTAGGTCGGCGAGCTGCTTGGCCAGCACCACCGGCTGGTAGAGCGGCAGCACCAGGATCGCGGTGCCCACTCGGACCCGCTCGGTCCAGGCCGTCATCAGGGCCAGCCGGGTGATGGCCTCGCCGGTCCCGGTGGGCGGAAGGATGTGGCCGCCCTGCCAGACGGACTCGATCGGCAGGCGCTCCACGGCCTCGAGCCAGCCTCGCTCGGGCTCCGGTAGGGCAGCTGCGCCGAAGACGATGCGGTCAGGCAACCGGGGCTCCTTCGCGACATGCCGGCGCGGCGGCTCGCGGGCCGCCGGCCCAGCGGTGCTCTGTGGTGAAGCGGCTCTATGGTGAAGCGCCGCCGGGCGGGCACGCCAGGGCAAGGCCGTGCCCGGGGCGCCGGCCTGGCGGGAATCCCGCGCGTGGACCGGCGGCGTGGCGCTAGATTGCGAAGTGAGCGTACACTCCGCAAGTCGTCCCCGCTACTGCTCCGGCCGGCGGGATGACCAGGGCGGAGGGCCGGCGCGACTGGTCGGTGCCGTGGGCGCCTGGACCGCGCCCGGCCGTGTGTACCTCCGAGCGGCGCCGTGGCCGCGCGGGCCACCACCTCGCGGCCCAGCACGTGCACCGGCACCGGCAGCACTGGCCGGCAGTACTGGTAGGCCCTTGCAGACCCAGCACCGACCAGAGGGGACCCGTGACCGCGACCGTAGGCATACCGCCCGCCGTCACCGAGGAGACCGCCGCCTTCTGGGAGGCGGCGGCCGAGGGCCGCCTGCTCGTGGAGCGCTGCGCCGGCTGCGGGGCCGAGTCGTTCCCGCCGTACGGGATGTGCCGCGCCTGCCGGAGCCGCGCCGTGGAGCACGTCGAGATCACCGGGCGGGGCCACGTCTACAGCTTCACCGTCAACTACCAGCGCTGGATGCCGGGGCTCGAGGTGCCGTACGCGTTGGTGCTGGTCGAGTGGGCCGACCACCCGGGCGTGCGGGTGTTCGGCCGGCTGCGCGGCTGCCCGCCCGAGGACGCGGCGGTCGGGATGACCGTCGAGGTCGGTTTCGAGCCGGGGCCCGGCGGCTACGCCGTCCCCAGCTTCGTCGCGGTGGCCGACGTCGGCGATGGCATCGGCGGCACCGGCGACGGTGGGGAGTGAGCGGGATGGGCGGCGAACTGTTCGAGCGGCGGGCGGTCATCTCCGGCGTCGGCCAGTCGGCGATCGGGCGCCAGGTCGACCGCTCGGGGTTCCAGCTGACCCTCGACGCGATTCTCGCGGCGGTCGCGGACGCTGGGCTGACTCTCGACGACGTCGACGGGCTGGCGATGTTCCCCGGCGGCGGCAAGGCCAACGTCCCCGGCTACGCCAACGGCGACCTCTACGAGATCCAGGACGCACTGCGGATCACGACGTCCTGGCGGCAGGGGATCGTCGAGGGGATGTGCCTGCCGTTCTATGGGCCGGCCATGGCGGTCGCGACCGGCCAGGCCCGCCACGTCGTCATCTGGCGCACGGTCAAGGAAGGCAGCGCGGCCCGCAACGCCGGCGGCCGCCCGGCGTACGGCTCGACGAACCCGACGGCCGCGGGGCCGCTGGCCTGGCTGCTGCCGGTCGGCGCGCTCTCGCCCGTCTGCCAGATCGCCCCGTACGCCACCCGGTACATGCACGAGTACGGCGTCACTCGCGAGCAGCTGGCCTGGATCCCGGTGACCCAGCGTGCGCACGCCGCGCTCAACCCGGACGCAGTTTACCGCTCGCCGCTCACCGTCGAGGACTACCTGGCGTCCAGGATGATCTCGACGCCGATCTGCCTGTACGACTGCGACGTGCCCGCCGACGGCGCCACCGCGATCGTCGTGTCCGCCGCCGAGACGGCCGCGGACCTGCGGGCGCCGGTGGCCATCGAGGCGATGGCCGGCGTCGTCGACGGGCGGCCGAGCTGGGAGCAGTGGGAGGACATGGGCCGGGTCGGCTACGCCACCGCGGCCGCGATGTGGGCGCGCACCGACCTGCGGCCGGCCGACGTCGACGTGGCCGAGATCTATGACGGCTTCGCCATCGAGGCCGTGTGGTGGCTGGAGGCGATGGGCTTCTGCGGGCCGGGGGAGGCCGGCTCGTTCGTCGAGGGCGGTAAGCGGATCGGGCTCGGCGGGGAGCTGCCGATGAACACCTGGGGCGGCCAGCTCTCCGGTGGCCGGCTGCACGCCGCGTTCGGCCACACCGCCGAGGCGGTCCGCCAGCTGCGTGGTGAGTGCGGCGAGCGGCAGGTCGCGGGCGCGCGGGTCGCCGCCGTCACCAGCGTCGGCGGCTACGAGGCCGGCGCGGCGCTGCTCACCCGGATGCCGTAGGGCGCGCGCCGCGTACGGGTCGGCAACGGAGACGACGGGCGGTGCTCAGCCGCCGTCCGTTCGAGATATCGAGGAAGGGGTGCGACAGATGGCCGGTCGGGTCGAGGGCAAGGTCGCGATCGTGACGGGGGCCGGCTCGACGCCCGGCCCGGGCGTCGGCACGGGCAAGGCCAGCGCGGTGGTGCTCGCGCGCGAGGGTGCGAGCGTGCTGCTCGTCGACCTGTTCGCGGACCGGGCCGAGGAGACGAAGAAGCTGATCGAGTCCGAGGGCGGGAAGGCGGAGGTCTTCGCCGGCGACTGCACCAAGGCCGCCGCCTGCGAGGCGATGGCGAAGGCCGCCGTCGACGCGTTCGGAACCATCGACATCCTGGTCAACAACATCGGCATGGCCTCGGTCGGCACGGTCATCGACATCACCGAGGAGGCCTGGGACAAGGCGCTGGACATCAACCTGCGCACGATGTTCCTGGCCTGCAAGTACACGCTCCCGGTGATGGCGGCGCAGGGCTCCGGCTCGGTTGTCAACATCGCGTCGATCTCCGGGCTGCGCGGGGACGGCACGATCGCCTACTCGGCCGCCAAGGGCGCCATGCTCGCGATGACCGTCGAGATGGCCTACGCCCACGGCCGCCAGGGCATCCGGGTCAACGCCATCGCCCCCGGCCACATCGTCACGCCGATGGTGCTGTCGATCCCCGGCCAGTCCTCGGACTACGTCGACACGCTGCGCAAGGAGGCCGGCCTGCTCGGCACGGAGGGCACCGGCTGGGACGTCGCCGCGGCGGTCGGCTTCCTCGCCAGCGACGACGCCCGCTGGGTCACCGGCGTCACCCTGCCCGTCGACTCCGGCGTCCTGACCGTCACCCCGCTTGCCATGGCCCGCCACCTGCGCGCGATCCCCGACTGAGGTTCAGGTCGGGCCCGCGGTCGGCAGGCGGCGGGCGGCGGCCCCCGACAGTCCGCGTCGGCGGACTGTCGGGGGCCTTCCGGATCCTGTCAGCCCTCGATCGGGGACTGGCCGATGGGCTTGTAACGGTGGGTACACCCTTGTCGTCCAGGACTGTGATCAGTCCGCCGCGCACGCACACGGCCGGCGGTGTCGGCCTTTCCGTCGCCTCCGCAGCCGGCGGCCAGGAAGGTGACCGCGGCCAAGGGCAGGGTTAAGAGCACCACCTCCGGGCGGTGTCGGAGTCGTCTATGGGGCGTGCCGATACGGGAGGTGTCGAGACGCTGCATGGTCGTCCTATCTCGCGGGTTGTCTCGGTGCGCGAAGCGGGTGCGCGGCTTCGGTCTGAGGGGGCGCCGGGAAAAGTGCCGGGAGGCCGACAGGGGAAGTGGCCAAGCCGCTGGCGCGTCCGGAGGCCCGATCCAGGACTCAGGCCGGGCTTGGGGCGTGCAGGCCGAGCAGCCCGCCCAGCGTGCCGCCGAGGATCGCCTGGCGCTCCTCGGGCTCGACGTCCTTGAACAGGTAGTCGATGACCTGGCGGCTGCGCCCGAAGGTCCCTTCGGCATGCGGGTAGTCCATGCCCCACAGCAGCGTGGAGATGCCGGTGACGTGCCGGCAGGCGATCGCCATGGGGTCCTCCTGGAAGGAGACGTGGATCTGGCGCTGGACGTACTCGCTCGGCATGAGCGGGTACGGCCAGCGCTCGTTGAGCCGGAACAGCTGGGCCATGCCCGGCTGGTCGTCGGCGGCGCGGGCGTCGTCCCACGTGCCGGCCCAGAAGTCGCGGTTCTGCCCGACTCCGAGCGTCCAGGCCTTGTCCATCGCGGCCATCGTCGAGACGAGCCAGTTGGCGTTGAACTCCACCAGCAGGAAGTGAAGATCTGGGAACCGCTCGAGCACCCCGGCACCGACCAGCGACACGACGATCCGCTGTGCGGCCACGGGGCCCAGCACGGCCGCACCCATCAAGCGGTCGACGATTAGCTGGTCGTCCAGCACCTCGCGGTTCTGGGCCTGAGCAGTGGCAATCATCGCCTGGAGTGTCGGCGCCGCGTCCTTGCGCACCTTCACGCCGCCGGTCGCCACGTGGAAGGCGATGACCATCCCGTGGGCCTGCGCCGCCGCCCACACCCGGTCGAGCGCTCGTGAGGTGTACGGGATCGGCGACGTCGCCGGAAGGATGAGCGCTCGTGCCCCCAGGGCGGCCACCCGCTCGATCTCGGCGACGGCGTCGTCGAGATCGCTCATCGGGATGGGCATGGTGGTGATCACCCGATCGCGGTACGGCCCGAAGACCTCCGCCGCGTAGTCGTTGTAGACCCGGGCGTGCGCCATCGACAGCTCGTGATGGTCGTGGGTGAACAACCCGAACAGCGCGTGGTTGGGATGCATCAGCGTCGCCCGGACGCCCTCGTGGTCGAGGTCCTCGATGATCCGGGCGGGGTCGCCGTACTGCGGCGTTCCGTCGTGGTGACGGTAACGGGCGTATGCCCAGCCTTCGAAGCCCGGCGTGTGCAGCTTCCGGAAATGGTGGTTTCCATCTTCCCCGAGCGGCTCGATCTCGAAGTCCTCCTCCCAGACCGCGAGTTCCCGCAGGTGTTTCGGAAGACGGCTGGTGAACAGATCCGTGGGCTCGACGAAATGCCCGTCCGCTGAGAGGATGATGTCCTCGACCATGAGTGGTCCCTTCCTGTTTGATCCCAGTCCTGTGTCATTCCAGCCCTGTTTGATTCCAGCCCTGTGTGCCGCCAGGTCCCGTGCCCTGACTCGTCGCGGGGTCAGGATCAGCCGGCGTTCGTCGCGATCAGCTTCGCGTAGCGATCGAGAACCGGCAGAATCTCGTCCTTGTCCACCGTGTCGAAGGCGACCACAACTTCGGCGACACCCAGTGATGCAAGGCGTTCCAGCCGGGATTGGAACCTGTCGTCGTCAATGGGGTCCTGGACCACCCAGATGACTGGGCCGGACTCTGGGCGTCCGGCCTCGGACCACCGGCGTCGAAGCTCCACGAGCCGGTTCGCGATCCAGCTGATGCTTCCGCCCGGCATCCAGCCGTCGGCCCACTGGACGATCGCCTCCATCGCGAGGCCGCGCCCGGCGGCGCCCAGGAGCACCGGGATCGAGGACTGCGCCGGCTTCGGCCAGGACCAGCTGCGCTCGAGGTTGGCGTACTGGCCGTGGTATTCGGCTTCGGTCTCGGTCCACAGCGCCCGCATGAGCTCGACGTGTTCCCGCACGATCGCCCGCCGGTTCTTCCACTCGTGCCCGTGGCTGACCAGCTCGTCGGCGTTCCAGCCGTATCCCACGCCGAGCGTGAGGCGCCCCCCGGACAGGTGGTCGAGCGTCGCGAGGGCCTTGGCCAGGGCAATCGGGTCGTGCTGGGCGGGAAGGGACGTACAGGTCGCAATCTTCATGGGAGTCCGCGCGGCGACGAACGAGAGCGCCATGTACGGGTCGAGCAGCCGCGGGTAAGTCGGAGGGATGGTGTCCCCGGCGCCCGGAAAGCAGGCGGGGTCGGAGCTGAGGGGAATGTGGGTGTGCTCACCGAGGACGAGTGAGGTGAAGCCCCGATCGGCGGCGGCGTAGGCGAGCTCGAGGAACGGCATCTGGTCCGTCGCGCGATAGAGCACGCCGACGCCCGGGAACGTGGCCGCGCCTGTCATGAGGTTTCCCTTTCTCGCAGGTACTCGCCGACGCGGGCGACGGCGTCGTCGGCCTCGGGGATGGTGCCCGCCCACAGCTGATGCGCGTGCGGCATCTCTGGGAAGAGATCGAGGCGGACGTCGACCCCGAGGCGCCGGGCCTTCTCGGCCAGGCGATGCGCGTCGTCGACGAGCGTGTCCCAGTCGCCGGCCTGGATGTACAGGGGCGGCAGGCCGGTGAGGTCGGCGTAGAGCGGCGACGCGTAGGGGTCACGCGGGTCCTGACCGGCGAGGTACTGGCCCGCGCACCACCGCGTCTCGGCGGGGCTCTGGCGTACGTCGACGTCGGCTCGGCTGGTCAGGCTGTCGGCCGTCATGGCGAGGTCGACCCAGGGCGACAGGAGCACGGCGCCCGACGGAAGCGGCAGGCCCTCGTCCCTCGCCCTCAGCAGGAGCGCGACGGCGAGCCCGCCGCCGGCCGAGTCACCGGCGACGGCCAGGTGGGCGGGGTCGAGGCCTTGTTCGAGGAGCCACCGGTAGGCGGTCAGGGCGTCCGTCACGGCGGCGGGATGGGGGTGCTCGGGCGCCAGCCGGTAGTCCACGCTCAGTGCCTGGCGGCCCGCCGCCCTGGCGAGGTGCCCGACGAGCCTGCGGTGGGAGCGGACCGAGCAGAAGCAGTAGCCGCCGCCGTGGAGGTAGAGGAGCACCCTGTTCGTCGGCGCGCCGTCGGGCCGCGCCCACTGCGCGGGCACCCCGCCAGCGTCGACATCCTCGAACGTCACCCCGTCCGGCTCGGACGTGCTGTTGCCGATCTCCTCGGCCATGGCGAGCTGCGCGGCGCGTGACGGAGGGGCCGACGCACGGGCGGCGCCGCGCTGGTCACGCAGCATCCGGTGCACCGCCCGGGCCTGCTCGCTCGCCGCCGCCATCGCCCGCGGCGAGCTCATGTGTCGGCCGGGGTGGGCCGGGCAGGCCTGCCGGCCGCGCCGGGCATGTGGGCCAGCAGGCCGCCGTTGACGTCGATGGTGGCGGCCTGCAGGTACCTGGCCTCGTCGGAGAAGAGGAACGCGACGACGGGGGCGATGTCCTCGGGCAGCGCGAGGCGGGGCATGCACACGTCGTCCAGCGCGCGGTCGAACAGCTTCTGCTGGCTGTCGGTGTAGTTGTCCTCGCCCGTCCAGCCGGTCCCGATGGTCCAGCCGGGCACCAGCGTGTTGCACCGGACGCCGGACTTGCCGTACTGGGTGGCGATGTACTTGGTCAGCATGACGCTGCCGGCCTTCGCCGCGCCGTAGGCCGCGGCGCCCGCCGCGCCGGCCAGCCCGTTGCCGGAGGACACGTTGATGATGGATCCCTCGCCGCCCCGCAGCATGTGGGGGAGCGCGGCGCGGCAGCACAGGAACTGGCTGGTCAGGCACGTCCGGATCGTCCAGTCCCACGCCTCCAGGGTCGTGTTGACCAGGTCGACCGCCGCTCCCGGATGAACCGCGTAGGCGTTGTTGTGCAGGCCATGCACCGTGCCGAACCGAGCGACCGCGGCGTCGACGAGCGCGGTCACCTCGTCCTCGACGGTCAGGTCGACGCCGAAGTCGAGCGCCGTACCGCCGGACGACTCGATCTCGCCGGCGACGGCGGCCGCGCCGTCCGCGTTCAGGTCGGCGGCGACCACCGCCGCGCCCAGTTCGGCGCACCGGACCGCGGCCGCCCGTCCCATCCCCGAAGCCGCGCCCGTGATGATGACGACCTTGCCGCTCAACGTGCCCGCTGGCTGCTCAGACATCGTTACCCATGCCTCCTGTGATCGTGATGGAGTACGTCGGGCACTGTTTGACCGCCAGGCGGACAGCTGCCTCGTACTCGGCCGGGACCTCGTCCACCCGCACGACGGAGTAGCCCTCGTCGGTCAGCTCGAACACGTCGGGAGCGTGGCCCACGCACACGCCGTGGCCGGCGCAGGCGCTCGCGTCGACCTCCGCCCTCATCGGTGGCCCCATTCGGTCGTGACGACCTTCGCGTAGCGGTCGAGCAGCGGCAGGATCTCCTCGCGGGTGGTGGTCGGGATGTCGAGAACGACCTGGTCGACCGCGAGCTCGTGGAAGCGCTCGAGCTGGACGCGCAGCCGGTCGTCGTCGACCACGTCCTGCATCGGCCACACGATGGGGCCGGACGCGGGACGGCCGGCGTCGACCCACCTGCTGCGCAGCTCGCCCAGCTTGGCGGCCAGCCACCTCCCGTGGCTCCCGCCGGGCAGCCAGCCGTCGGCCCAACCGATGATCGCCTCGAAGCCGCGGTCGCCGCCCTGGACGCCGAGAAGCACGGGTACCGAGCCCTGCGCGGGCTTCGGCCAGGACCAGCTGCGCTCGAGGTTGGCGTGCCGGCCGTGGTACTCGGCCTCCTCCCGCGTCCACAGCGCCCTCATCAGCTCGATGTGCTCGCGGACGATCTCCCGGCGGTCGGTGAAGTCCTTCCCGTGGTTGGCGAGCTCCTCCTGGTTCCAGCCGAACCCCACGCCGAGGGTGAACCGCCCGCCGGACAGATGGTCGAGCGTCGCGATGGTCTTCGCGAGCGCGATCGGGTCGTGCTGGGCGACGAGGGCGATCCCCGCGGCGATCCGCAGCGAGGTCCGCGCGGCGATGAACGCGAGCGCGACGTACGGGTCGGGGAAATGGGGGTACGCGTCCGGCAGCTCGCCGTCGATGGTGCCGGGGAACGGGGACATACGGCTTACCGGGATGTGGGTGTGCTCGCCGACGACGATGCAGTCGAAGCCGCGTTCCTCGGCGGCGCGGGCGAGCTCGACCAGCGGCATCGAGGTGTCGGTCTGCCGGTAGAGAAGTCCGACCCGCGGCTGACGGACAGGGTCCGTCATGCGGCGGCGCCCCGCGGGTCGAACTCAAGCGTGAGGCCGGTGAGGCCGCGCAGCACGAACGAGGGAACGTAGTTGAACCGGCGCGCCCCGGCGGGGCCGTGGATTTCCTCCGAGAAGCGGATGTCGCTGGTACGGGCGAGGAGCTGCTCGATGGCGACGGCCGCCTCGCTGCGCACGAGCGGGGCACCCGGGCAGGTGTGCACGCCCCGCCCGAAGGCGAGGTGCTGGCGCGCGTTGGGGCGTTCCAGCTGGAACTCCGACGGGTCCTCGAACTTCCTGGGGTCCCGGTTGGCCGCTCCGTGCAGCAGGAACACGTGGCTGCCGGCGGGGATCTCCGTCCCGCCGACCTCCGTCGGGACCCTGGCGAGCCTGAAGTCGCCCTTGACCACGCTCTCCATGCGCAGGGTCTCCTCTATGAAGTTCGGGATGAGCCCTGGCTCGGCGCGCAGCCTGGCCTGGACCTCCGGCTCCTCGGCGAGAATCCTGAACGCGCCGGAGAGGAAGCGCGTGCTGGACTCGTGGCCGGCCGCGAAGATGATCGCGGCGATGCGCACGACGTCCATGACCTCGGGCAGGGAGCCGTCCTTGAACGTGGCGGTCGCCAGACCGGTGAGCACGTCGTCCTGCGGGTTGCGACGGCGGTCCTCGACATACGTGGCGAACTTCTCGTAGAGCCAGGCGAGCGGGTTGGCGCCCATCGCTTCGCCCGTCGTGCTGCCGACGCCACCGCCCGTGGGCTGGGACATACCCTCCAGGAACCCGTCCCGGTCCTCCGGGGGAACGCCGATCAGATCCGCGATGATGAGCAGTGTGAACGGAGTGGCGAAGTCACGGATGAAATCACACCCGCCCTTGTCGATGAACGTGTCGATCTGGCGCTCGGCGACCTGACGCATGTACGCCTCGTTCTCCCGCAGGCGCTTCGGCGTGATCAGCCGCATCAGCAGCCCACGATGGGCCGTGTGCTCCGGCGGGTCGAGGCACAGCAACATGTCACTGAACGGCAGCTCGTAGCGATGCGCCTCGATCAGCGCGCTGACGTCGTCGCCCTCGAGCGGCACCGGGAACGGGAACAACGGGCCGGCCACCGAGTTGCACGAGGAATACCGCTCCGCGTCGTTCTGGATCTCGACGGCCTCCTCGAAACCGGTGACCATCACGACGCCGTGCTGGCTCTCCCGGTGCACGGGGCACTGGCCACGCAGGTACTCGAAGTACGGATACGGGTTCTCGACGAGATCCGGGCCCAGGAAGAAATCGGTCGTGCCGTAGTCAGGCATTGCTTCGGTCGTCTCCTTCTCGTTCTTCGGCATCAATCGCCCCAAAAGGGCATCTCCCGCGCCCGCGCGAGGTAGCCGGCTAATTGATGTCCCAGTCCTCAGTTCGAGAGGACGACCGCGCCTTCCGGGCACACGCTGGCGGCCTTGCGGGCCTGCGCCTCGAGCTCAGGGGGAATGTCGGCGCCGGGGGCGCGCACGACGCCGCGCCCGTCCTCGTCGTCGACGAGGAGGTCGGGCGCCGTCTCCCAGCAGCGGGCGTGCCCGGCACACAGGTCGGAGTCGATACAGATCTTCATGACGTCGCTCCTGCCGGCCAGGCGAGCCGCAGGTGGTCGACGCCACGCAACAGCGAGCTGTTCCATTCCACGTCCGTGCCCGGCTGTAGCGAGTACTCGGGGATTCGCTCGTGCCAGACCCGCACCACCGTGCGCAGCTCCATGCGCGCCAGATTTGATCCGAGGCAGCGGTGCGGTCCGCCTCCGAACGCGAAGTTGCGCATCTCGCCGCGCCGCACGTCCACCTCGTCGGCGCCTGCCAGCCCGTCCGGGTCGACGTTGGCGGAGGCGAGCATGAGGTTGACGTCCGTCCCCTTGGGGATCACGGTGCCGTCCCGGAGCGTGATGTCCTGGGTGGCCTGGCGCCCGACCGCCTGCACCGGCGTCTCCCAGCGCAGGAGCTCCTCGATGAGGTCGACCTCCGAGCCCGGCTCCTCGACCAGCATCCCGCGCGCGTCGTCGTGGCCGGCGAGGAAGGCGAAGATGCACTCCAGGGAGATGGTCACGGTGTCCAGCCCGGCGGACAGCTGCAGGAAGCAGATGCGCACTATCTCGCTGTCGGTGAGTTTCTGCCCCTCGACCTCCGCCTGCGTGAGATAGGTGATCAGGTCGTCACGCGGGTTCGCACGGCGGTCGGCCATCTCCTCGGTGAACCGGCCGTAGATCTCCATGGCCGTTTCGAGCTGGAGCTGCTGCGCCTGGCTCGGATCTTCGGCGACGACGTCTGGGCGGATCATGATGTCTTTCCAGCGCACCAGCGCGTCGCGCTGTTCCAGCGGCAGGCCGAAAAGGCTCAGGAACGTCGAGCACGGCAGCGGCACCGCGACCTCCTGGGAGAAGTCGCAGCCGCCGCGGTCGATGAAGGCGTCGATCAGGTCGTTCGTGTGCTTCTCCACCGCGGGCTGCAGCGCCTTCATCCTGCGCGGCCCGAAGTAGGGGTCGAGCAGCCGGCGGTACTTCGCGTGCAGCGGCGGGTCGACATTAAGGGGGATGAGCGGCTCCTCGCTCCCCATGACCCCACCGAAGTCGGACGTGAAGTCCTGCCAGTTCTTCAGCGCGTCTTCGACGTCGCGGCGGCCCAGCAGACAGGTGATGGTGTCGTTCTCGAGCAGCGGCGTCGTCGGCCCCTGGGCCCGAAGCGCGGCGAAGTGCTCCCGAGGGCATGCCGCTCGCTCGTGTAAGAGGCGACGACGTTCCTCGTCGACGGGTGCCCGTTCGCTGTACGACATGTCGACCTTCCACGTTTGATCGAAGGTGGCAACTTCTGTGTCTGGCCAGGCAGGTGGAACAGCTGGTTCGGGCGGCCTCCGTCCCCAGAGGCGTTACTGGCCGGGCCCGTTCGGCCACTTGGCCATGGATCCCCCGTCGATCGGGATGCTCGTGCCGGTCATGCGGACGTTGCGGATCTTGCCGAACGTCACCTCGACCACCGTGTGATCTCGGTGTCGATCTCGGATGGCACACATAAACATCTGACGAGGCTGGCCGTCAAGCCTTGGTTTCCCGCACATGGCGACGACCTGGGCCGCTCTGCGAGCGGCAAACAGTTGACGAGGTGCCTCGTCTGCGGTTGTCTGCTGGTGTCGACGGGAAAGACGGGCGGGGCAGACGTGGAGACCTGGCAGTGACGAACCAGCGGCCGCGGCCGTGGCCGGACGACATCTCGCGCTTCTACAGGGACGGCGCCGCCGCGGGGCGGCTCATGCTGCAGCGCTTGAGGGGCCGGTGCGGCCAGCGGCAGGTACCGGGCGCCGAGGTCGCGGTCGTCACCAGCGGGCTCTACCCGCAGTGCGGCGCGATGGTACTGACCGCATGATCGCCCAACCCGCCGACGTCGGCTCGGCAGGCGCCGACAGGCCGGCACGGGCGCCGCGCGAGGCGAAGGTCTCGCACCTCGTCGCGATGGAGCTGCGGCGGCAGATCCTGTCCGGTGAGCTCGTCGCCGACCAGCAGCTGGCGACCGAGGCGGAGCTCACGGCCACCTTCGACGTGTCGCGGGAGACCGTGCGCGAGGCGCTGCGGGTCCTCGAGTCGCAGTCGCTGGTCGAGGTCCGGCGCGGCCGCGGTGGCGGCGCCGTCGTCCGCCGCCCCGGGCTTGCCTCGATCGGCCGCTACCTCGCGCTTCTCCTGCAGTTGCGGGGAACGACGCTGGCGGATCTGGAGGAGGCCCGGGCGGTGCTCGAGCCGCCACTCGCCGAGCGGTTCGCGGTTCGCTGCTCCGCCGCGGACCTGCACGCTCTCGGGCGGCTTCACGACCAGGAACGCACGGCCGAGGATGATCCGCTGGCGTTCGTCATGGCCGCGGCGGGGTTCGACACGGCGGTCACCGAACGGTCTGGCAACCGCTCGGTCGGGCTCGTCGCCGGAATCTTCCGCGATGTCTACGCGGGACAGGTGTACGCGGCCGTCGCCCCCTCGGGCCCGGCGTCAGCGGAGGAGATCGCGCGGACGGTCACCGCCTGCCACAGCGCGTTCCTGGACGCCGCCCGGCGGCGCGACGGGGCGATGGCGAGAAGGGCGTGGGCCGACTACCTGGCCGTCACCAGCCCGCTCCTCGTCGACCGGGGTCGCAGCCGCCAGTCGATCGACGTCGTCCCGCTGTGGCGGCCGCGGAACGACTCCGCCGCGGCGGGGCAGTCCTCGAAGCCAGGGCAGCCGAACCGGTTGGCCGCGACGGTCGCCGACGAGATCAGGGCCCGTATCGCCGAGGGGCGGCTGGGCGACGGGGACAGGCTGCCGGGTCTGCCGGACCTGGCCGCGCAGTTCGGGGTCTCGCGGCCGACGTTGCGGGAGGCGCTCCGGACCCTGGAGATGGAGTTCCTCGTCGACCTGCGTGCCGGCGACCGCAACGGGCCCCAGATCCGGCATCCGTCGCCGCGGGTGGCGGTGCAGCTGGCCAGCACGGTCATGCAGGCCCGGCACGCCACGATGGGAGACTTCTTCCGCGCCGTCGCGATGATCGAGCCTTCCATGATCGAGCTGGCGGTGGCCAGGATGGATCCGGCCTCGCTGGCTACGCTACGGTCGTTCGCCGCGGACCTGGCGGCACGGCCGCGGGACGCCTCCGACCTGTCGGAGGTCTGGACGACGGCACGCAAGGTCATCTTCGGCGCCACGAGAAATCCGGCGCTCGCCGTCATCGCCGAAGTCCTGCAGTGGGTCCGCACGGACGCCCAGGCGAACCCCGCGGGCTCGGCCATCACCGACCCGGCGTGGCTCGCGGAGACACATCGCCTTGTCGCGCTCTTCCCGGAACTGGTCGCCGCGTTCGAGGCCGAGGACGGCGTCCGCGCCGCGCGCATCTGGGCGCAGTCCCTCGACGCCAACTCGCCGGACATCGAGTCCTCCGAGCTCGGCCGGCGGCTTGTGATCGACCTCATCGGTGAGAAGGAAGGTGTCCCGTGGACGTCGCTGACTTAGTCATGGTGAGCGTGGACGACCACGTCGTCGAGCCGGCCCACCTCTTCGAGGGCAGGCTGCCGGCGCGGTACCGGGAGAAAGCGCCGCGGTTCGTCCGTCGCGACGACGGGACGATGTCCTGGCTCTACGGCGACCAGGTCATCACCAATGTCGGGCTGAACGCCGTGGCCGGCCGTCCGCCCGAGGAGTTCGGGTTCGAGCGACGTGCATCGAGGAGATCCGGCCCGGCTGTTATGACATCCACAGCCGGGTGATGGACATGAACGCGAACGGCCTGCTCACCATGGCCCGCCACCTGCGCGCCATCCCCGACTAGTTGTCGCGTGCCCCGGGGCGCGCCTGGTGAGACAGGTCAGAGCCCCGTCCCGGATCTGCCGGGTACGGGGCTCTGACCTTCTCGAGATCTGTACCGGAGGTGGGAACGGTCGGCTCTCGCTGGCCTGGGCCGGACCCTCGCTCGGCACCTTCAGTGCCATCGGTTGGCTTGCGCGGGTGGATCGGGGTGCCGTCCGTCGCCCGGCCGCCCTTCGAAGGGGCCGAAGAACCTCCGCAGCGGGACGGTCAGGACTTGGCGGGCTCGAGGTCGAGGCGGAGGGCCGGCGCGGGTTCAACGGCGTCGCCGTCGGCGAGCTCGGTGACGGCGGCCGTCTGTCGCCGGGGCACGAGCAGGGAGCCAAGCGCTCCGGCCCCGGTGACGGCCGCGCCGACGAGAAGGGCGACGTGCAGCCCGTGGGTGAAGTCGATGGCGCTGGCGTAGCCGCCGGCCGCGGCGAACACCGAGGCCAGGACCGCGATTCCGAACACCCCGCCGACCTCGCGGACCGCGTTGTTGGTCCCGGACGCGACCCCCTCGTACTCGGGCGGCACGGACCCCATGACCACGTTGGCGACGGGGACGAAGAACAGGGCCATGCCGATGCCGGCGATGATGAAGGCGGGCACCAGGGCCAGGAACGTCGTGTCGGGGGCCAGTTCGGCGCGCATCCACAGCAGCCCGCCGGTCATCATGGTCAGTCCGGCGATCATCAGCGGGCGCCCGCCGATGCGGTCGGACAGCGGGCCGGCGATCGGCGCCACGATCAGCGGCATCGCGGTCCAGGGCAGGGTGCGCAGCCCGGCGCCCAGCGGCGAGTAGCCCATGACGTTCTGCAGGTACTGGGAGAGCAGGAAGATCGAGCCGAACATCCCGAAGGAGAAGAAGACCGAGACGGCGTTGACCGCCGCGAACCCCCGCCCGCGGAACAGGCTCAGCGGCAGCATCGGGGCGCGTCCGGCTCGCTCGGACCGCAGCTCCCAGGCGACGAAGGCGGCGAGCCCCGCCACGCCGGCGACGATGGCGCCGAGGACGCCGGCGCTGGTCCAGCCATGGTCCTGGCCGCGGACCAGGCCGAGGACGATCCCGAACAGCCCCAGGCTGACCAGGACGGTACCGGCGATGTCCAGCCGGCTTTCGGCCCCGCGGCTCTCGGTGAGGCGGGCGAACGCCAGCGGGATCGCGGCGAGGCCCAGCGGGACGTTCAGCCAGAAGATCCACTGCCAGGCGGCGCCCTGCGTGATGGCCCCGCCGACGAGCGGTCCCAACGCGATGGCCAGGCCGGACACGGCACCCCAGACGCCGAGGGCGGCGCCCCGGCGCGCCGGGGGGACCGCGGCCGACAGCAGGGTCATCGACAAGGGCAACACGATCGCCCCGCCCACGCCCTGCACGGCCCTGGCGGCGATGAGAGCGCCGACGCTCGGCGCCAGCGCGGCGGCGGCGCTGGCGACGGTGAAGATCGACAGGCCGATGGCGAAGAGGCGGCGGCGGCCGAGGCGGTCGCCCAGTGCCGCGGCGGGCAGCAGCAGGACGGCGAACGTCAGGGTATAGGCGTTCACCGTCCATTCCAGTTCGGCCAGGCTGGCGTGCAGACCCTCGCGGATCGACGGCAGCGCCATCGTGACCACCAGGTTGTCCAGGGAGGTCATGAACGCGGCGATGCACGTGATCACGAAGGTCCAGGTGAGACGGCTCCGGTCGGTGGTCATCGGTTTCCCTTCGAGGTAGTGACTGACCACTAGCTTGTGCGGGCACAGCAATGTCTTGCCGTTCAGCGAAGGTGCGCAGGCCGATGGAGCTGTCGGCGGGAGTGGCTCCTGGGCGGTGGCCGTCGATCTCCACTCAGATAGGGGAAGGACGCTTCCCTACCGGGGCCAAAGAGCCCAATACTCCCAATACTTCAGTCGGCGTCGGCGTCGGCGTCCGGCTCGGTGGTGGTGCCCATGAAGCCTTTGACGAGGGCCTCCTTGCTGGCCTTCATGCCCGAGTTGCCCGAGTCGGGCTCGTCGGGAGGGCAGATGATCTGGGCCCAGCGCTCGTCGACGGCCGGCAGGTCCATGGCCGCGGAGACGTTGCAGAGCATCCCCATGGCGAAGAACGCGCGCAGCACGTCGACGTCCAGGCCGGCGAGGCGCTCGACGGCGTACCACAGGTCGCGGAACCCTCGCCGGGTCGCGGCCCGGATGTCCGGGTCGCCGCAGGCCGCGTAGGCCTGCATCTGCATGAGCAGGTAGCTGGGCTCGGCCAGCAGGCCGTTGTAGGCCTCGGCCATGGCGGTCAGCGCCTCCTGCCCGGACCGCTCACCCGCCGCGCTCTCGAACGCGGCGACCGTCCGGGCGAACGTCTCCCGCACCGCCGCCAGGAACAGGCCCTTCTTCGAGCCGAACAACCGGAACAGGTACGGCTGGGAGATCCCGACCGCCGCGGCGATCGTCTCAGTCGACGTGCCCTCCAGCCCGCCCCGGGCGAACTCCGCCACGGCCGCCGCGAGCACCGACGTGCGGCGCTCCTCCGCGGTCTGCCTCGTCCCTGTAGCCATGGCTCGAAGTTAGTGCCCAATCACTTCCTCGTCAAGCCTTGGCTCAACCGGCTTCACCCGGAGTCGCGCGGGCGACCGCGCGAGGCGACCTCGGCGGGCGATCCGGTGACCGGCGGGCCAGCGGTCAGGTCAGTTCGTGACGTTCAGCGGGTGGTGACCGTGCGGCGCGGAGGCGCGCCTCCGCGGAGGCCCGGCCACGAGCGAAGCGATGTGCCCCGCCCGTGGCTCGTCGTGGTCTCGCGACGTTCAAGCGGGTCGTCACCGAGCTGGCGCGGAGGCGCGCCTCCGCGGAGGCATCCCTACGAGCGAAGCGATGTAGGGGTGCCGCAGCGGAGGTCGCCGTAGCGCACGTGAGCGGAGGAGGACGGCGCGCGGAGGTCCCTTCCCGCCGCGAAGCAAGGGAAGGGACCGGAGCGCGCCGCCCGGACGGAGCGAACCAATGTCACAGCAGTTCGAGGATGGTGGCGTTGGCCTGGCCGCCGCCCTCGCACATGGTCTGCAGGCCGTAGCGGATCCCGTTGTCCCGCATGTGGCTCACCAGCGTCGTCATGATCCGGGCGCCGGAGCCGCCGAGCGGGTGGCCGAGCGCGATCGCGCCGCCGTTCGGGTTCAGCGCCTTCGCGTCGGCGCCGATGTCGGCGAGCCAGGCGAGCGGGACCGGGGCGAACGCCTCGTTCACCTCGAACGCGCCGATGTCGCCGACGCTCAGGCCCGAGCGTGCCAGGATCTTCTGCGTCGCCGGGATCGGCGCGGTCAGCATGATGACCGGGTCCGAGCCGGCGAGCGCGACGCTGTGGATCCGGGCGATGGGGGTGAGCCCCAGCTCGGCGGCCTTCTCGCCAGTCATGATCAGCAGCGCGGCCGAGCCGTCGGAGATCTGCGAGGAGTTGCCGGCGGTGATCACGCCGCCCTCCTCGGCCGGCTTGAACACCGCCTTCAGCTTGGCCAGGCCCTCGACGGTGCCGCCGCGGCGGATGCCCTCGTCCCTGCTGATGACGGTGCCGTCGGCCAGCGTCACCGGCACGATCTGCGCGTCGAAGCGGCCGTCGTCCTGCGCCGCGGCCGCCTTCTCGTGCGAGGCGATCGAGAACTCGTCGCACTGGGTGCGCGAGAGGCCCCAGCGCTCGGCGATCATCTCGGCGCCGACGCCCTGGTTCGGGAAAACTCCGTTGTACCGAGCCAGGTAGCGCTCACCGAACGGCGACTTGTCGAGTAGCGAGGCGCCCATCGGCACCCGGGACATCGACTCGACACCGCCCGCGATGACGACGTCGTAGTGGCCGGCGACGACCCCGGCGGCCGCGAAGTGCACGGCCTGCTGGGAAGAGCCGCACTGCCGGTCGACGGTGACGCCGGTGACGGTCTCCGGGAAGCCGGCGGCCAGCGCCGCGTTGCGGCCGATGTCGAAGGTCTGCTCGCCGACCTGGCCGACGCAGCCCCATACGACGTCCTCGACCAGCGCCGAGTCCACGCCCGCCCGCTCCACCAGGGCGGCGAGCACGAGCGCCGACAGGTCGGTCGGGTGCACGCTCGAGAGCCCGCCGTTGCGCTTGCCGACCGGTGTCCGGACGGCCTCCACGATCACTGCGTCACGCATGCCAGCCGCTCCTGTTGCAGTACTGGGAGTTGTCTCTGGTAACACCGTAGTGACAGCCGCCACCGCGGTCGCCTGATCGGCTGCCGGGGCTGGTCAGATCACCCTCATTGGGCGCATACCGGCGCGGTGTCGGCCGGGCGGACCCTCCTGGCCGTCCGCGCGGGGCAGCCGATAAGTAAACGTACACTCATTTGCTGTCGCCGGCATGCCGCTCCGGATGGCTGACCCACGCGCGGTCGCGGGCCGCTGGCGGCCCCAGCGGCGGCCGAGCGGTCCCCGCGGGCAGCCCGGCGGCCGGCTGGCGACGAGGCCGGCGGCTCGCGGGCTGGTTCCGGTCCGTCGGTCCCGTGGCCACGGACTATTCGGATGGACTATTAGGGTGGTGAGACGTGTCTGACTCCACCTCGTCCTCTTCCGCCTCGTCTTCTTCTGAGGCGGCGGCCTCCGCGCCGCCCGTTCCGGCCTCGCCGTCGTCGACCCGGGTCGGGTGGATCGGCACCGGCGTCATGGGCGCCGCCATGGCCGGGCACCTGCTGCGCGCCGGCTACCCGCTCACCGTGACCACCAGGACTCCGGAGCGCGCCAAGGCGCTGCTCGACGAGGGTGCGACCTGGGCCGATACCCCGGCCGGGGTCGCCGCGGCCAGCGACGTGGTGTTCTCGATGGTCGGGTTCCCCGAGGATGTGCGCGAGGTGCTGCTCGGGCCGGATGGCGCGCTCGCCGGCGCCCGGCCGGGCGCGGTCCTGGTGGACATGACGACAAGTGAGCCCGCGCTCGCCATCGAGGTCGCCGGGGCGGCCGCGGCGCGCGGCGTGCACGCGCTGGACGCGCCGGTCTCCGGCGGCGACGTCGGCGCCCGCGACGCCACCCTGTCGATCATGGTTGGCGGCCCGGCGGAGGTCGTGGAGGCGGTTCGCCCGTGCCTCGACGCGATGGGGAAGTCGATCATTCGGCAGGGCGGGGCCGGCGCCGGGCAGCACACCAAGATGGTCAACCAGATCCTGATCGCGTCCACGATGGTCGGCGTGACCGAGGCGCTGCTCTACGCCTACCGCTCGGGCCTGGACGTCGAGCGGGCGCTCGAGTCCGTCTCGGGCGGGGCGGCGGGCAGCTGGTCGCTGTCGAACCTCGCGCCCAGGATCGTCGCCGGCAACTTCGCCCCGGGGTTCTTCGTCGATCACTTCGTCAAGGACCTCGGCATCGCGCTCGCCGAGGCCCGGCGCGCCCGTCTCGCCCTGCCCGGGCTCGCCCTCGCGGGCCAGCTCTACGTCGCCCTGCAGGGCCAGGGCCGCGGCCGCGACGGGACCCAGTCGCTCGTCCACGCGCTCGCCGCTCTGTCCGGCCAGACATTCCCGCCGCCGGCAGCGTGACGAACGGACGACCAGCGCTGTTCTTGCGCCGCATGGGGCGCGACCTGGAGTATGAGTCGACGTCGATGTTGAAACATGGCCGGCGGATGCCAGCCGGCGCGCGACTGGAGGCACTGGATGACCGCGGTGATGCAGGGCGTGCGGATCCTTGAGGTTGCGGAGCATACGTTCGTGCCCGCCGCGTCCGCACTGTTGGCGGACCTGGGTGCCGACGTCATCAAGATCGAGCACGTCGAGCGCGGCGACGCGATGCGCGGCCTCGCCAGCTCGGGGACCGTCAGCATCCCCATGGGCGTCCACGTGCTGTTCGAGCACTCCAACCGCGGGAAGCGCAGCCTCGCGCTCGATCTCACGTCGCCCGAGGGCCTCGACATCGTCTACAAGCTGGCCGCCACCGCGGACGTCTTCCTCACCAACAAGCTGCCGCGGGTGCGCAAGAAGCTGAAGGTGGAGCTGGACGACATCCGCGCCCACAACCCGAACATCATCTACGTCCGCGGCACGGGTCAGGGTGAGCGCGGCCCCGAGGCCGACCGCGGCGCGTACGACTTCCTCGCCTTCTGGCAGCGGGCCGGCGTCGCCCTGGGCAGCACGCCGGCCGACTCCGGGGATCTGGTGGGCCCGCCCGCGCCCGGCTTCGGGGACTCGATCGGGGCGATGACGATCGCCGGCGGCATCATGGGCGCCCTCTTCCACCGTGAGCGCACCGGCGAGACGACGACGGTGGACGTCTCGCTGCTGAGCACTGGCATGTGGGCCATGGGCCAGGCGCTCGCTCTTTCGCTGCTCATGAAGACGCCGTGGCAGGGCCCGCCGTCGGGGCACCGCAGCAACCCGCTGGTCGGCAGCTACCGGACGGAGGACGGGCGCTGGCTCGGCTTCTCGTGCCTGCAGGCCGGGCACTACTGGCCGGCGGCGTGCGCCGCGGTCGGCCGCCCCGAGCTCGCGACCGACCCGCGCTTCGCCGACCACGCGTCCCTGATGGCGAACAAGGCGGAGGCGAGCGACCTGCTGGCCGCCGAGTTCGCCTCCCGCCCGCTGGCGGAGTGGCGGGAGCGCCTGGCGGACTTCCCCGGCCAGTGGACGGTCGTGCAGCACACGCTGGAGGCCGCGGCCGACCCGCAGAGCGTCGCCAACGGCTATGTCCAGGACCTCGAGAACGCCGCCGGCACCCCGTTCCACCTCAGCGCCGTCCCGGTGCAGTTCGGCGACGAGCCGGCGCCGGCGCACCGCGCGCCGGACTTCAACGAGCACGCCGACGAGGTCCTCGCCGAGTTGGGCCTGGACTTCGACGCCGTGCTGGATCTCAAGCTGCGCGGCATCGTCGCCTAGCCACGTCGCCTAGCCACGTCGCCTAGCCACGTCGCCTAGCCACGTCGCCTAGCCACGTCGCCTAGCCACGTCGCCTAGCCACGTCGCCTAGCCACGTCGCCTAGCCACGTCGCCTAGCCACGTCGCCTGGCCACGTCGGCGTCCCCGAAGGACCTCGATGTCGACGTCACGAGCCTCGGGGGTGCGGCCTGCCGCACCCCCGAGAGGGCATTGAGCACGCGGGCCCTGATTCCTGGATTGCCTCCGGGCGCGCGAAGTTCACCATGATCATCTGTCGTTCGGCCTAACTCCGTGCTCCCGGAGGAGGGACGCCGGCGCGTTCGGTCGCCGCGCCCCGCCGGTGGAAGGATCGCCATGGACGTCCCTGAGGTCATCCCGGTCGGCATTGGCAGCCGGATTCGCCAGCTCGGCGTCGAGCTGCCGGATGTCTCCGCGCTGTGGTGCGTCGAGCTCGACGGCACCGAGTCGTCGTACACCTGGGCGTGGCTGGACCGGCGGTCCAGCCAGCTCGCCGCGGCGCTCGCGGCCCGCGGCGTCGGCGTCGGGGACCGGCTCGGCCTCGGGTTACGCAACTCGCCGCAGTTCGTGCTGGCGGCGTTCGCGGCCTGGAAGGTCGGCGCCGTGCCGGTGCCGGTGCGCTGGGACGTGCCCGACTGGGAGCTGGCGCGTGTCCTCGAGGTCATCGCGCCCAAGGCCCACCTGGGCGCGGCCGACCTCGACTGGATCGACGCCACCGAGGGTGACCCGGTGCCCGACCTGCCCGAGGTCACCGCGCCGCACCTGCAGGGCATCTGCAGCAGCGGCTCGACGGGCCTGCCGAAGGTGATCGTCGCGGAGCGGCCGGCGGTCTACGACGTCCGCATGGCCATTCCGATGATCGCCGCCTGGCGGCCGGTGGCCCAGCCGCAGACGATCCTCGTGCTGGCCCCGATGTACCACGCCAACGGGTTCACCACGCTGTACAACCTGCTCGCCGGTGATCGGCTGGTCGTGCTGTCCAAGTTCGACGCCGCCAAGGCCGTCGACGCCATCGAGCGCCACCGGATCTCCCACTTCACCGCCGCCCCCACCATGCTGCAGCGGATGGCGGACCTCCCCGGCGTCGACGGCCGCGACTTCTCCAGCGTCGAGTGGGTCATGCAGGGCGCGGCGCCGATGCCGCCGTCGCTGGTGCACCGCTGGGCGAAGCTGATCGGCCCCGAGAAGCTCTTCATGATCTACGGGATGACCGAGGGCCTGGGCTGGACGGCCCTGTTCGGCGACGAGTGGATGGGCCACCAGGGCAGCGTCGGCCGCGGCATCCGCGGTACCGAGATCCGCATCCTCGACCCGGAGGGCGACGAGCTGCGGACCGGCCAGATCGGCGACGTCTACCTGCGCTGCGGCCACTTCGGCGGCTACCAGTACCTCGGCACCGCTCCTCGGCTGCGCACCACCGACGACGGCTTCGTCACCGCCGGCGACATGGGCCACGTCGACGAGGACGGCTACCTCTACCTGGCCGACCGTCGCGTCGACATGATCATAACCGGGGGTGCGAACGTGTTCCCCGCGGAGGTCGAGGCGGCGCTCATCGACCACCCGGCCATCGCCGACGTCGTCGTCATCGGACTGCGCGACGAGGAGTGGGGCCGGCGGGTGCACGCCCTCGTCGAGCCGACCGACCGGACGGCGCCACCGGCGGAAGCCGAGATCATCGCCTACGCGAAGAGCCGCCTGGCCGCGTACAAGGTTCCCAAGACCATCGAGTTCCTCGACGCCATCCCCCGCAGCGAGGCAACGAAGATCAACCGGGGCGCCCTCGTCGCCGCCCGCGGCGGCTGACCCCGGGCGGCCCGTCCCGCCCGTCCCGTGCGGCTGGGTGCCTTCGGCCGGGCCGGCCTACTCCGAGATCTTGATGCCCTCGTAGCTCTTCAGCATCTCGGGGTCGGGCAACGCCATCTGCAGGTAGACGCGGAGATACGCGATCTTGCCGTCGTCGTCGAAGTCGTAGACCGTGGCCGAGTTGACGATGCTGCTGTGCTCACCGATCCGGCTGCGCTCCTCCAGTTCGAGAAGCACGACGTTGCCGACCTCGGTGATCCGGCGGAACGAGCACTCCCAGTCGGAGGTGCGGGCCCAGGTCGTCAGGAAGGCCGCGTAGTCCGGCCAGTTCATGACCTCCTTGAACGGGCCGACCCGCTCGAAGCCCTCGACGTCGACCAGTTCGGCCACCGGCGTCCAGCTGTCCACGTCGAACCCCGGCCGCTTACCGGCGTCGACCAGCCTCTTCATGAGCCGCGTGTAGTCCAGGACGACGCGCGACAGGCCGGTGTAGTCACCGACGACCTCGTCGACGTCACGTAAGGCGGGCGCCACGGCCTCTCCACTGGTGTGTGTACGAATGGTGTGTGTACGAACGGATTCGTAGCTGGTGTTCAGGCCACCCGCCGCGGTGCCCGGCGCCCAAGAGGAGCCGGGCCGGGACGGTGCGGAGAGCGAGGTCAGAGAGTCAGAGAGAGAGGATCGCGACGCCGGCGGTGCCGGGGGCGCCGTAGAGCTGGCCGTAGCCGACGCGCGGGGTGCCGGGGACCTGGCGGTCGCCGGCGGTGCCGCGCAGCTGCCTGGTCAGCTCATAGACCTGGCGGAGCCCGGAGGCGCCGATCGGCTCGCCGTTGGCGATGAGGCCGCCGTCGGTGTTGACCGGGATGCTGCCGCCGATCTCGGTGGCGCCCTCGGCGTACAGGCGCTCCTGCTCGCCGTCCTTGCACAGGCCGTTCTCGGCCAGGTGGATCACCTCGGCGCCGGCGTCGGTGTCCTGCAGCTGCGCGACGTCGACGTCGTCGGGCGCGATGCCGGCCATCTCATAGGCGGCCCGGGAGGCGAAGACGGTGGGCGCCTCCTCCCGCTCCAGCGGCAGCCACGGGCTGTGGACCTCGAACGCGCCTAGCTTGCGGGTCCGCACGACCGAGGCCTTCAGGTAGATCGGCCGGCTGGTGTACTTGTGCGCGACGCTCGCCTTGCACAGGATCACGGCCGCCGCGCCCTCGTCCGGCGAGCAGAACATGTACTGCGTGAGCGGGTCGTTCACCATCCGCGAGCCGAGGATCTTCTCCTCGCTCATCGGGGTGCGCCGGAACGCCTCCGGGCTGATCGAGCCGTTGCGGTAGTTCTTCGCCGCGGCCTTCGCCAGCGTCGCCGGGGAGATTCCGTGGTCGTACATGTACCGCTGGATCTTCATGGCGAAGAACTTGGGCGTGAGGAACAGCCCGGTCTCGCCGTACCAGGCCGGCAGGCCGTACTCCTCCGAGTAACCGGCGAAGGCACCGGTCGGGTGCTTGTCCATGCCGATCGCGATACCGATCTCGTACTCGCCGAGACGAATCGTGTTCGCTGTCTGGGTGAGCGCGCTGGCCGCGGTCGCGCAGCCGTTGTAGACGTCGGTGATCGGAATCCCGGTCAGGCCCAGGAAATTGATGACCGCGTCCGGGTTGTCGACCTCGTAACTGCCGGCGAAGCCGAACTGGATCTGCTTCCACTCCAGGCCCGCGTCGGCGAGCGCCGCGCGCACCGCCGTCGCACCCAGCTGGATGGCGGTCTGGCCGGGGAACCGGCCGAAGGGAGTCCTGCCGACCCCGATGATCGCGACATCGTCCATGGCGGCCGCCTCAGCTCCTCTCGACGGACTGGGAGACGGGGCGGAACGCGTACGTCAGCACCTCGGTGCCGTCGGCGTCCGTGGCGAAGGGGACGACAGTCAGCTCCATCTCCTGACCGATCTCCAGCGGCTCGTCGACACCGACGGTGAGCCGGGCCTCGACGCGTGCCTCCGGGAGCTCGATGTACCCGACCCCGTAGCCCACGAAGTCCGCCGCCGGCTCGATGCCGAGGTAGGGCGGGTTCTTCGGCTGGAACCGCTGCCGGGTCCACGTCCACAGCGTGCCCCGCGTGGACAGCCGGGTCTCGGCGACGTCCAGGGAGCCGCACTTCGGGCAGTTCGGGTAGGCGGGGAACGCGACCAGGCCACAGACCTGGCACTTCGATCCGATGAGCCGGGGCTCGTCCGATGGCCAGTCGAACAGGCCTTCCGCGACGACGCGCTGAGCCAAGACCGCCCCCTTTCTCCAAATTTGATATCGGCGTCAGTATAAGGAGGCCCCTGGGTACCCACCACCGTTGTGGAGATCATCTTCAGCTGGGCGGCCCGGCCCGATCGCCCGCTGGGACCATGTCGCCATGCCCGAGCCAGTCGATCGTCTCAGCGCCCCGCACTACGTCTGGGGCGAGGTGTCGGACGGGTGGCGCCTCGTCGACCGGCCCGGCCTCTCCGTCGTGGAGGAGCGCGTCCCGGCGGGCGCGGGTGAGGAATGGCATGTCCACGCCGAGGCGCGCCAGTTCTTCTACGTGCTCGAAGGCGAGGCGGTCCTGCGAACGGCCGACGGCGACGTGGCGCTGGCCCCGGGCAGAGGTGTCGAGATATCTCCCGGACTGCCGCACCAGTTCTTCAACCGCGGGCCGGGCGACGTCCGGTTTCTCGTGATCAGCGCGCCCAGCACACGTGCTGACCGCGCGGCCGGCACGCCGTCACCGCCGCGGGGCGCGGAGTCACTGCCGCGGGGCGCGGAGCCCATGCGAACCGACTGACTCCCCAGGCCGCCGCTCGGCAACGCTGACGAGCGGCGGGGTCGGGGGGCGGCGGTGCTGGTGGGCGAGCCGGGACGGATCACCCACCAGCCGCGCGGTGGGACTCAGAGCAGGATCGGCAGCTTCTCGTAGCCGCGCACGGTGCTGGTGTGCAGCCGGTGCACGTTGTCGTGGTCGATCTCCCAGGTCGGGAACCGCTTCAGGACTTCCTCGAGGGCGACCCGGCCCTCCATCCGCGCGAGCGAGGCGCCGAGGCAGAAGTGCGGGCCGTGGCCGAAGCTGACGTGGCTGTCGAACTTGCGCCGGATGTCGAAGGTGTCCGGGTCGGGGTACTTGCGCTCGTCCCGGTTGGCCGCGGCGGTCAGCAGCAGCACCTTGGAGTGCTCCGGGATCGTGACCCCGTGCATCTCCAGCTCGCGGGTGGTCGTGCGGCCCTGCACGGGGGAGGGGGCCTCGAACCGCAGCGTCTCCTCGACGGCGCCCGGGAGCAGCGCCGGGTCCGCGGCGAGCGCGGCGCGCTGGTCTGGGTGCTCGGCGAGCAGCGCGCAGGCCCAGCCGAGCAGGCGGGCGACGGTCTCGGTGCCGGCGGAGACGAGCAGGTTGGTGAAGTCGCACGCCTCCTTGGTGGTGAGCCGGCGGGTGCCGTCGGCCGTCTTGATCTCGGCCTCGGTCAGCGCCGTCATGACGTCATCGCGCGGCGCCTTGCGGCGGGCCTCGATCTGCTCGGCGAAAATCTCGTGCAGCTTGATCTGGGCCCCGAAGGAGATGTCGTTGAACATCCCCTTCTCCGGGTCCAGGTAGAAGGTGGTGTCGATCAGCTTCCGGACCTCCTCGCGGTCCGCCTTGTCGACGCCGATCAGCTCGGAGATGACCATCGACGGGAGGATCGCGGAGAAGTCCTGGACGAAGTCGAAGCCGCCGCTGCCGACCCGGTCGTCGAGCAGCTCGGCGCACAGCCCGCGGATGTGGCTCTCCAGCGCGGCGATCCGGCGCGGGGTGAAGCCGCGGGACACCAGCACGCGCATCATCGTGTGCGACGGCGGGTCCGTGAAGATGATCATGCCGTTGTCGAAGGGCTGGTCGCCCATGATCTCGAGCACCGTGCCGTAGGCGGAGCTGAAGGTCGCCGGGTCGAGGCTCGCGTCGTCGACGTCCTTGAACCGGGACAGCGCGTAGAAACCGAACTTCTCGTTGAGGTAGACCGGCACCTCGTCGCGCATCCGGTGCCAGACCGGATACGGGTTGACGTCGATCACCTTGTCGTACGGGTCCCAGTACAGTTCCGTCACGTCCGCGACCTTCATTCGGGAGACAAACCGGATTCGGCTGACGGCGGGCGCGCCCCCATGGCGACGCGGCCGCCGTCCGGCAGGTGTCGGCGAGCGGCCGTCGGCCTGGGCCGGCCGGTGCGCGCCAACGTGCTGACGTCGTGGACGCGGCTCCTCCCGGGGCCCGGGAGGCCCCGATGCGGCGTCGCCGTCCCTGACGAGGCCGGCCCGAGTGGGCCGGCGGGCGGAGACAGTCATGGACCCGGCGGACCGGGGGTGGGGGGGGGGGGGGGGGGCGGGGGGGGGCCCCCCCCCCCCGGGGGGGGGGGGGGGAAGA
>NZ_JASNFO010000054.1:0-63170 GCF_032027725.1 Pseudofrankia coriaricola
GGCGGTCCAGTCCCGGGGCGCGGGGGCGGGGGGGGGGGGGCCCCCCCGGCGGGGGGGCCCCCCCCCCCCCCGACGCCGGGACGGAAATTACATTCTCGTCCTAGGCAAATCAAGCAATCACTGGTGGAGAGCGGTGAGGGACCCCGGGGTGCCGGATCTGCCCTGAGGGGCGCCCTCCACACCACTATGGCACAGAGTGCCGCATCCTCAGAGCTTAGGGATGACCTCGTTCTCCAGCAGCCGCAGGCTCCCCCAGGCGACCTCCGGCGGGATGCCGCCCATCAGCGGATTGACGACGCACAGTGCGAACGGGCCCTGCGCGCGCAGCTCCTCGACGAGTTCGGCCGGGGTGAGCACCCGGTACTGGCCGGTCGCGCGCAGCGCCTCGGTGGACTCGGCCGAGGCGTAGACGCCGGTCGCGGTGCCGCTGCCGCCGGACGTGAGCCAGGCTCCGTACGCGTTCGACTCGTGCAGCGCGTGCGGCGCGATCCGCTCCCAGCCGGCGTCGACGTCCCGCGCCAGGTGGAAGAAGGCGCCGGTGCGCCCGCCGAAGCGAGGGCCGGGGTCGGGACGGCCGAGCCTGACCAACTCGTCGCGGTAGTGGTCCCAGGTGGTGCCGTCGGTCGGGGTGAAGCCGATGTCGAGCCGGGCCGCGCGCCGGGCCGCGCCCTCGGAGCTCCCGCCCATGGTGATCGCCGGGCCACCGGGGGAGAAGGCGGCGGGCGTGACCCGCACGGTGCGGCCGCGGTACTCGAACGGCTCACCGGTCCAGGCCTGGCGCAGGGTCTGGATGAGCTCGGTGACCCGCCTGGCGCGCTCCTTGGGCGAGACGCCGAACATCTCGAACTCGGCGGGCACGTAGCCGCCGCCGAGCACCAGTTCGAGCCGTCCCTTGGAGAGGTGGTCGATGACGGCGGTGTCCTCCGCGAGGCGCAGCGGGTCGTGGAACGGCGCGATCAGTGCTGCGATCATGATCTTTATCTTGCTGGTCCTGGCGGCGACGGCGGCCGCCATGGTCAGCGGGCTGGGCAGATACCCGTCATCGGCGCCGTGGTGCTCGGAGAGGCCTACGCTGTGGAAGCCCAGCCGATCTGCCCACTCCGCCATCGCTAAGGCGGCTTCGTAGCGTTCGGCCATGGATGTCCCGGCTATGGCCGGGTTGCGGAAGTCGAACCGCATTGTGAAGATCGCCACGTGGCTGCTCCCATCTGTGACGGCCGTCACATCCACCGGCCGTCACGGGGCGTGAGTGTACCAACATTGACGTCGGCGTCAGTAATGTCTGTGGGTCGAGCAAAGAACAGAATTCCGGGGACAGTGGCCGCCGGGTGTGCGAAGGAAGATCATCTTCGCACACCCTTTGGCCCTCTAGAAGGGTTGGAAACGTGGACCTGAACGGACGCGTGGCGATCGTGACCGGCGGTGGCGGCGGTCTCGGCGCGGCGACGGTGCGCCACCTCGTCGGTCTTGGCATGAAGGTCGTGATCTTCGACAAGTTCGGTGACGCGGCGGAAGCGGTGGCCAAGGAGTTCGACGAGGGACAGGCCACCGCCGTCGGCGGCGACACGACGGTCGACGAGGACGTGCAGGCCGCGATCGAGGCCGCCAAGACGCTGGGCACCGTGTCGCTGCTCGTGAACGTCGCCGGCGGCGGCGTCGGCGGCGGGCGCACCGTCGGCCGGGGCAACAAGCCTCACGACAAGGAGTCGTTCATCGTCACGCTGGCGATGAACGCGACCGGCACCTTCAACATGAGCCGCCTGGTCACCGCGGGCGCCTTCGCCGACAACGAGCCGGACGAGTGGGGCCAGCGCGGCGTCGTCGTCAACGTCGGCTCGCTCGCCGGCCTGGAGGGCCAGGCCGGCCAGATCGCCTACGGCTCGGCCAAGGCGGCCATCCTGGGCATGACGCTGCCGATGGCGCGTGACTTCGCGCCGATCGGTGTCCGGGTGTGCGCGATCGCCCCCGGCACCATGGGCACGCCCAAGATGATGGGCATCCGGCCGGAGATGCTGGAGACGCTGACCAAGGACATCCAGTTCCCGAAGCGGCTGGGCCGGCCGGAGGAGTTCGCGCTGCTGGTCGAGTCGATCGCCCGCAACCCGTACCTGAACGGCGAGAACATCCGGCTCGACGGCGCGCTGCGCTTCCCGCCCAAGTAGGCGGGCCGTGTTCACCGTCGACGCGGTCCTCGGTTCGCTGGCGTTAGAGCCGGCGGGCGAGGACCGCTACACCGCGGGCAGCGTCGCCTCGCCCAACCCGGTCGTCTTCGGCGGGCAGCTGCTCGCCCAGTCGATCGCGGCCGCGCTCGCCGGCCAGGACGGAAAGACGGTGAAGACCCTGCACACGGTCTTCGCCCGCGCTGGCCGGCCGGACACCCCGCTCGACGTCGCCGTGACGCGCCTGCACTCCGGGCGCAGCATGGCCAGCAGCTCGGTGACCATCAGCCAGGGCGGCAAGGTCGTCTCCCAGTCCACCGTCCTGCTGTCGGCGGACGACCCCGACTTCATCCGGCACGCGGACGCCGCGCCGGCGCACGAGCCGCCGAAGCCGGGGGACGCCGTGGGCGCCGGCCACGGGGACGGCTCGTCCGACGAGCCGGGTGCTTGGCAGGTACGGGTCGTCGGCGACGTCGACATCAACGACCCGGACGCCGTCGGCCCGGCGGAGCTGGACGTCTGGACGCGCTGGCCGGGCGCCCCCGGCGACGCGCTGTCCAGCCAGGCGCTGCTCGCGTTCGTCACGGACGGCTTCCTCATCGGGACGGCCATGCGGCCGCACCCCGGCGTGGGGCAGTCGCAGTCGCACCGCACGATCTCGACCAGCGTGTTGTCGCACACGATCACGTTCCACGAGCCGGTGCCCGCCGACGACTGGCTGCTGCTCGCGCAGCGCAGCCCCTACGCCGGGCGGGGCCGTGGCTACGGCCGTGGCGATGTCTTCCGGGCCGACGGCGGCCTGGTGGCCTCGTTCGTGCAGGACAGCATGATCCGCCCGATGGCGCCGTCGCCGGCCGGCGGCCACCGCCTCTAATCCAGGTGATCCAAGGCTAATCCAGGTGATCCAAGGCCTCCGCTCATGAGCCGCCTGGCCCGTGAGCGGATGTCCTGGGCGGCCCACGAACGGTGACGCCGTCCGGAGCCGGCCGGCGTCGACCGGGCGGGAGGCGGCCGCGCGGGCCTAGTCTTGACATCGACGTCAAAATTCTAAGCATGGGCCCGCACCGCCGCACGCCAACCTGACCGGACGCTGTGGGCCCCCGTTCCGCCATGCCTGAGAAGGAGCGCTGTTGACGTGCACGAAGCGGTGATTGTTTCGACAGCCCGGACGCCGGTGGGCACCGCGATCAAGGGTTCCCTGCTCGACGTCGACGCGTTCGAGCTGGCCACGCTCGTGGTCGGCGAGGCCGTCCGCCGCGCCGGCATCGACCCGGACGTCGTCGACGACGTCGTCCTCGGCGAGGCCCTGTACGGCGGCGGCGACATCGCCCGGTACGCGGCGATCGAGGCCGGCCTCACGAACGCGCCGGGCGTCGCCCACAACCGGCACTGCGCGTCCGGGATGGCCGCGATCCAGACCGCCGCCGCCTCGATCATGACCGGCATGGACCGGGTGGTCGTCGCCGGCGGCACGAACTCCTCGTCCACGTCGCCCCGCGCCAAGCGCCGCAAGCCGGGCACCGACGACGTCGAGGACTGGTACTCGCCCACCCACCGCAACACGCCCGAGGCCCCGAACTACGACATGTCGGTCACGGTTGGCTGGAATGCCGCCGTGAAGACGGGCCTGTCCCGCGAGGACCTGGACGCCTGGGCGCTGCGGTCACACCAGCGCGCGGTCGCGGGCATCGACGCGGGCGCGTTCAAGGAGGAGATCGTCCCGGTCGAGGTGACCCGCCGCGACGGCACGACGTTCTCCTTCGACACCGACGAGCACCCGCGCCGGGACACGAGCATGGAGAAGCTCGCCAAGCTCAGGGTGCTGCACCCGGAGATCGAGGGCTTCAGCATCACGGCCGGCAACGCGTCCGGCTCGAACGACGGCGCCGGCGCGGTGGTGCTCACCTCGCGTGAGTTCGCCGAGGCGAACGGGCTCGAGCCGCTCGCGATCGTCCGCGCCTGGGCCTCCGTCGGGGTCCCGCCGGCCGAGACGGGTCTCGCGCCGGTGAAGGCGATCCCGAAGGCGCTCGATCGCGCCGGCCTGTCCATCCAGGACATCGCCCTCTGGGAGATCAACGAGGCGTTCGCGTCGGTGCCGGCCGCCGCCTGCCAGCTGCTGGGGATCGACGACGAGATCGTCAACTACCTCGGTAGCGGCTGCAGCCTCGGCCACCCGATCGCGATGACGGGTGCCCGTCAGATCATCACGCTGACCCACGAGCTGCGCCGGCGCGGTGGCGGCAAGGCCGTGTCCGCGATGTGCGCGGGTGGCGGCATGGCCAGCGCCGTCGTCATCGAGGTCCCCGCTCCCTGACCCCGACGGCGCGGGCCGGGGCGAGCGACGTCGCTGGTGTCGCGCGTGCCGGGCCCGCGCCCGCCGCGGAAGCGGCCAGAAGAGCCGAGAACAGGCCGCCAGGTGGCACTTGGCGGCCTGTTCTCAATGCTCGTCAGTCGGCAGCGGCGGCCTGGCCCGGAAGCGCGTCGAGCACGTCCTGGATGCTGCCCGGCTGGCCGCTGGGGACGTCGAGCGGGAGCGGGGCTGACCGGCGCGCGTCGACGACCACGTGCTTCAGTGCCGCGCCGTTGGTAATGACGGTGTGCACCACGTTGATCAGGTCGTCGATGTTGACGAAGTCCGAGTTGACGTAGTCGCGCGCGGCCCAGATCGGGTGCACCACGCCCGCCAGCGCGGGGTCCCAGCTATACGGGAACTCGGTCCCGGAGCCGCCTTCGCCACCGAAGCAGTTCCCGACCGTCACTCGGGTGAAGCCGACGGTCGGGTGCTCGACCCGGTAGGCCTCGATCAGCTTGTCCAGCGCGGCCTTGCTGACCGCGTAGGAGCCGAGCCCCGGCCACGGCTCGGTGACCGAGCCGGTGATGGACGACAGGTAGGCGACGACGCCCTTCGCCTCCGTCAGGTACGGGATCGCCGCCGCGGTGACGTGGGACGCGCCGATGACGTTGGTGTCGAACACGTGGTGCCAGGCGGCGGTGTCGAGGTCGACCAGCCGCTTGAGGATGCCGATGCCGGTGGCGTAGACGACGGAGTCGATGCCGCCCAGCGCGGCCGCGGCCTCCTCGATCGCCGCCTTGACAGACGTCTCGTCCGTGACGTCGCAGGAGATCGCGACCGCGCCGGAACCCGCCTCCGCGACCGCGTCGTCCAGCCGGTCCTTGCGCCGGGCGAGCAGCGCGACCTGCTGGCCGCGCTGGGCGAGGGCGATCCCGATGGCACGCCCTAACCCGCTGGAGGCGCCGACCACAACTGTTCGCATCGTGTACCCACCTTCGATGGTGATGTCGTCCAGGTTGATGCCGGGTGGCGACAGCAGTTCCCGGGCCCGCGGGGACCTTGGGCGTCGGCCGGGCCATGCTGTGACGCCCGGTCCGCGGGCTTCCGGAGCTAGCTCCGCGGCCGGGTAGCCCGCGAGGGACCGGTCGCCAGCGTCGCCCCGCCTCGTCGCCCAAGGCCTGATTGGTGGAGGTCGGCGGAGCAGCGTAATTGTACGACGTTGACGTCAGAGTCGGAATTATCACGCCAGCTCAGGCATGGGAGCTCGAGCGTGAGCGCTCCGTGCCGGCGGAGCCCGTCCAAAGAGGTGCGCGCCGTCCCGCCAGCGGGATCGTCGGGTGGGGTCGCGGAGGGCCGAGAGCGCCGGGGGGAGTGCCCGGTGACGTTACGTGGCGGCCTTGTCCCACGATCTTGCCCGGTGCGCCTGCCTGGCGGCGCCCGTCGTCGGCGTTATTCGGCGGCGTCCGCGTCCGTCGGCTTCTCGCGCAGGTTCAGCGCGTTCAGGAAAAGGTGCGTCAGCTGCTCGACGCCTTCGTCGAAATCCGGCTTGAAAAGACCCTGGACGAGCCACATCTCCGCGAAGCGGGTCACCATCGCGCCGAGCGCCGATGCTGCGATCGTCGGATTGATGGTGGGGTCGACCCAGCCCTTTCGCTGCAGTTGCGCAATCGAGTTCGAGATGCGTTCCCGGTCGCGCTGCTGGTGCTCGAAACGCACCATGTTGAGGTGCGTGTCGTGGCGGCAGACCTGCTCGATGACACCGATGATCTTTGCCTCGCGCCGATAGTCCTCCAGGAACCGACGGTTGCCGGCGCGGATGCGCTCCTGTGGGGACGCGGTGGAGGACGGGTCGAAGATCACCGTGCTCAGCGGGGAATGCAGCAGGTCCGAGAGGGCCATGGCGACCTCGCGGAAGATCTGCTCCTTGGAGTCGAAATAGTGGTAGAACGAGCCGTGCGACAGGCCGGCGCGCTCGGCGATATCGGAGATCCTCGCCTCGAGGAAACCGTCCTCCTCGAACACCGCCTTGGCCGCCCCGAGCAGCCTGGCTCTGGTGGCGACGCCCTTGCGTGAGCGCGGACCGGTCGGTTTGTCGCGGTCAGCCGGCACTGCCGTCACCAATGCCCGCTCCCGTTCTGCTCCCACCCCGCCGGCCGAAGGGCCGGCCGGAAGGCCGATGATGGTGGCGCCTCCCCGTCAGGTCACCGTACCGGCGGGTAGAGATAACCGGTTCTAGTATACGTGCGGCTGCCGGTTGGGTGATGTTGTCGCGCCGTGTGATCTCCCCGTGTCGGGGCGTCCAGCCCGCCAGGCTTGTTTCGACGTCGATGTTGAAAACGTGGTACCACTCACGATGCAAGCCCGTAACCTCGCACGCCATCCCGCATGCCACGACGCGACTGGCCCGCCCGGCGTCCACGGCCGGCGGGCCTCAGTCGACAAGGAGCCGCGATGCCGCCTCTCCCCGCGCTGACCCCGGCGACCGAGTGGTTCTGGAAGTCCGGCGCCGACGGCATCCTGCGCATCCAGGGCTGCGACGACTGCGGCACGCTCGTGCACCCCCCGGTCCCGGTCTGTCCCACGTGCCGCAGCAGCGCCGTCTCGCCGAAGGCGGTGTCGGGCCGTGCCAGCGTCGTCGGCTACACCGTCAACGTCCAGCAGTGGCTGCCCGACCTGAAGCCGCCGTACGTGGTCGCCGTGGTTGCGATCGAGGAGAGCGACGACGTCCGCCTGACCACCAACATCGTCGGCTGCGAGCCGGTCGAGGTGCACATCGGCCAGCGGGTCCAGGTCACCTTCGAGCAGCGTGAGGACGTCTGGCTGCCGCTGTTCGAGCCGACCGGCGAGCCCGACGAGACCCGGGACCGCGTCGGCGAGCCGAACCTCCCCGCGCCCCGCGCGCCGCTGTCCGCCCGTCGCTTCGAGCACGACGTGGTCCTCTCCGGCATCGGCCGATCGAGGATCGGGCGCCGGCTCATGGTCGACCCGCTGTCGCTCACGACCGACGCATGCCTGAAGGCGATCGCCGACGCGGGGCTCACCCCCGAGGACATCGACGGCCTGTCGACCTATCCCGGCACCGGCGGCATGGGCATGAGCGAGGGCGGTGTCACCTCCGTGGAGGAGGCGCTGCGCCTGCGCCCGACCTGGTTCAACGGCGGCGGTGACCTGCCCGGCCAGACTGGCGCGGTCGTGCAGGCGATGCTGGCGGTGTCGGCGGGCCTCTGTCGGCACGTGCTGTGCTTCCGGACCGTGTGGGAGTCCACCTACCGCGAGCTGCGCCTCGGGGGGATGCCCGGCCGGGCCACCGGCCTGAACACCGAGTGGCGCCACCCGTTCGGCGCCATCTCGGCGGCGAGCTGGATCGCCATGCAGGCCAGCCAGTACATGTACCGCTACGGCGCCTCCCGGGAGATGCTCGCCGCGATCGCGCTCAACGGCCGGGCGAACGCCGCCCGCAACCCGGACGCGATCTACCGGGCCCCGATGACCCTGGACGACTACATGTCGGCCCGCCTCGTCTCGACGCCGTTCGGCCTCTACGACTGTGACGTCCCCTGCGACGGTTCCGTCGCGGTCATCGTCTCGGCCGCCGACGCCGCGGCGGACCTGCCGAAGCCGGCCGTGAAGGTCGAGGCCGTCGGCACACAGATCAACGAACGCGTCTCCTGGGACCAGGGCATGATGACGCATGAACCAGTGGTGCTCGGCCCGGCCGCGCACCTGTGGACCCGCACCGACCTGACTCCCGCCGACGTCGACTTCGCCTGCCTGTACGACGGCTTCACCTTCAACGCGATCTCCTGGCTCGAGGGGCTGGGCTTTTGCGGCTTCGGCGAGGCGCAGGACTGGCTGGACAAGGGACGGCGGATCGCCCTGGACGGCGACCTGCCGCTCAACCCGCACGGCGGCCAGCTCTCCGAGGGCCGGCTGCACGGCTTCGGATTCCTGTACGAGGCGATCACCCAACTGCGCCACGAGGCCGGCCCCCGCCAGGTCGCCGACGCCCGCACCGCGGTCGTCTCCACCGGCGGCGGCGCACCTGGCGGCGCGTTCCTGCTCAGGAGGGCAGACTCATGACCACGACGTCCGGCGACGCCGCGTTAGGACAGGCTCCACTACGGGTCGTCCAGTGGGCGACCGGCAACATCGGCACCCGCTCGCTGCGGTCGGTCATCGAACACCCGGACCTGGAGCTGGTCGGGCTCTACGTCTACAGCGACGACAAAGCGGGCAAGGACGCCGGCGAGCTGGCAGCACTGGGCACCACCACCGGCGTCCTGGCGACCACCAGCATCGACGACATCGTGGCTCTCGGCGCCGACTGCGTGCTCTACATGCCGGCACGGCTGGACGTCGACGAGGCGTGCCGGCTGCTCGAGTCCGGGGCGAACATCGTCACCACCCGCGGCGAGTTCCACCGCCCGGCCAGCATGGATCCCACCCTGCGCGCCCAGGTGGAGAAGGCCTGCGCGGCCGGCGGCACCTCGATCCACAGCACCGGCTCCAGCCCCGGGTTCATCTCCGAGGCGCTCCCGCTCGTGGTCTCCTCCCTCCAGCGCCGGCTCGACCGGATCGTCATCAACGAGTACGCCGACATGTCGCGGCGCGACTCGCCCGACATGATCTTCAACCTCATGGGTTACGGTCAGCCGCCGGCGGCGTTCGACGACCGTCGCGCGGCGTACCTGGGCGAGGCCTTCGGCCCCTCGCTGTCGCTGACCGCCGACGCGTTCGGCGCGCCGATCGAGGAGATCACCGCCTCCGGCGAGGTCGCCGTCGCGACCCACGACGTCGACATAGCCGCCGGCCGCATCGCCGCGGGGACGGTGGCCGCGCAGCGCGTCACCGTCACGGGCCTGCGCGGCGGCACACCGTTCCTGGAGTTCCGGGCGAACTGGTACTGCAGTACCGACCTCGATCCCGCCTGGGAACTGCTGGATACCGGCTGGCGCGTGTCCGTCGAGGGCGACGCCCCGCTCGACATCACCCTGCGCTTCCCCGTCACGCTCGATGAGATGGCCGCGACGTCACCCGGTTACACCGCCCATCGCCCGGTCAATGCGATCCCCGCCGTCGTCGCGGCGCTCCCCGGTATCCGCACGACCCTGGACCTGCCCCAGATCATCGGCACCGCGCTGCGCTGACCGGCCGCGCGCTGACCGGCCGCCTGACCGCGCCCGGCTGCCTGACCGGGCCCGTCCGGCCGGCCGCGCACCCCGCGCGGCCGGCCGGACGGGCCCGGGGGCGCGCTCCCGCGACCTGGCAATCCGGACGGGTCTTGACATCTCCCGCGACGCGGGGGAGTGTGCGTTCACTCGTTATAACAGTGTTCAAATGCGCGACGGCGGGCATGCCCGCCAGGGCCGTCGCCGTCGACGTGCCGGCCGCCCGAGCGGCGGACGGACCGCGGACAACCGCGGTGGATGCGATGAACCCAAGGACTGATGATGACGCCGGCGGCCGTTGCTGACCTGTACTGGGACCCGTTCGACAAGACGATCGACACCGATCCGTACCCGGTGTGGGAGCGGATGCGCGCCGAGTCACCCCTCTACCGCAACGAGCGGTTCGGCTTCTACGCGCTCGCCCGCCACACCGACGTCGACGAGGCCCACCGCGACGCGGCGACGTTCAGCTCCGCGCACGGCACCGTCCTGGAGATCATGAGCCCGGAGCCGATGCCGCCCGTGTTCCTGATCTTCTCCGACCCCCCGGTCCACAACATGCTGCGCGCGCTCGTCTCCCGGGCGTTCACCCCGCGCCGGGTCGCCCGGTTGGAGGGCCACATCCGCGGCCTGTGCGCCCAGATGCTCGACCCGCACGTCGGCGGGAGCGGCTTCGACTACGTCCAGGACTTCGCCGCGCAGCTCCCGTCGAAGGTGATCTCCGAGCTCATCGGCGTCGACCCGGCGGACCGCGAGGAGATCCGCAGGACGATCGACCTGACGTTCCACCACGACGAGACCGCCGGGATGAGCAACGAGATCTCACGCGCGGCCACCGTGAAGCTCAAGGCGTACTGGCACAAGCAGATCGAGGTGCGCCGCAGGGCACCCCGCGACGACATGATCACCGGCCTCGCCGAGGCCGAGATCGCCTCCGAGGACGGCCCGCGCCGCCTCACCACCGACCAGGCCGCGACCGTCGCCCAGGAGATCGTCAGCGCCGGCACGGAGACCGTCGCCCGCCTCCTCGGCTGGTTCGGCTCGGTGCTCGCCGACCATCCCGACCAGCGGGCCGAACTGGCCGCCAACCCGGCGCTCGCCCCGAACACGGTCGAGGAGCTGATGCGCTACGAGGCGCCGTCGCCGGTCCAGGGCCGCATGACCACCCGCGAGGTCGAGCTGCACGGGGTGACGATCCCGGCGATGTCGAAGGTGCTGCTGCTCACCGGCTCCGCCGGCCGCGACGACCGCAGGTACCCGGACCCCGACCGCTTCGACATCCACCGGACGTTCGACAGCCACGTCTCCTTCGGCCACGGCATCCACTTCTGCCTCGGCGCCGGCCTCGCCCGCCTGGAGGCGCGCGTCGCGATCGAGGAGACGCTGCGTCGCTTCCCAGCGTGGGACGTCGACCGGGACCGCGCCGTCCGGCTGCACACCAGCACCGTCCGCGGCTACGAGAGCCTGCCGTTCGTCCTCTGACCACCGATGGCAGCGCGGCCGCCGGGTCCCGGGCCGTGGCGGCCGTGCTCGTGCCATCTCGGGACCCAGTCAGGTCCGACCGGCCGCCGCGCGCGGCCGGCGGCCGAGAAGGGAGTCCTGGTGAAGGCTGTGGTGGTCGGGGCGTCGAGCGGGCTCGGGAGGTGCATTGGCGTCGACCTGGGCCGCCGCGGCGACCAGGTCGCGCTGTTGGCGCGTCGTCGCGAGCGGCTGGTGGACGCGGCGAAGGAGGCGGGGCCCGGCACGCTCGCCATCGAGTGCGACGTCACCGACGAGGCGAGCTGCCAGGCAGCGATCGAAGAGGCCGCGACCGGGTTGGGGGGCATCGACGCCGTCGTCTACAGCGCCGGCATCGGGCCGCTGTCGCCGGTCGAGCGCGTGGGCGCGGCGACCTGGCGGCGCGCCTTCGACACCAACGTGACCGGGGCCGCCCTCGTCACCGCGGCCGCGCTGCCCCACCTGAAGGCCTCCGGCGGGGTCGCGGCGTACCTGTCCTCGATCAGTGCGTCGCTGACGCCCGTCTGGCCCGGGTTCGCCGCCTACGCGGTCAGCAAGGCGGCCCTCGACAAGCTCGTCGAGGCCTTCCGCACGGAGCACCCCGACGTCGGCTTCACCCGCGTCGTCGTCGGCGACTGCGCCGGCGGCGAGGGCCCCGGCCAGAGCGAGTTCCCTGCCGACTGGGACTGGGACTACGCCGCGAAGGTCCGGCCGCTGTGGGTCAGCCGCGGTTACCAGACCGGCGCCCTGCTCGACGTCGACGAGCTGCTGCGTGTCCTCGACGGCGTCCTGCGCTGCCGGGGCAGCATCCCCTCCGTCACCGTCATGCCCCGCCAGCCGGCCTGACCCCCGGCCTGGCTTCCGTGCGCTCTCCTTCTTTTTCTGCGCCGATTTGTCCGCGGGGTCCCCCGGGGTCCCTGCCGGATCGGCGGAGCCGATCTGGGAGGTCCGGATTGGCTACCGAGCGGCATCGGCGCCGAACGCGCCGACGGGCGCCGAGCCGTCCCATAGCCAATCGGTGGGGAAGGGGGGTCGTGGCGGCGTGCGGGCCGACGCGAGTATGTGATGAGGAGAACCCATGGCGGTCGAGATCGCGTTGACTCCCGACTCACGGTGGGACATTGACGTTCCGGGGCTGGCCGCGGCCGCCGCGGGGGCGGGCTTCACCTCCGTCGGCATGGCCGCCGGCAACGCGACCGCGGCCGCCGCGAAGACGCTGGACGCCGCCGGGCTGCGCTGCCACGAGGTGCTCGCGCTGCTGGTCAGCGAGGACGCCGAGGAGACGCTGGCGCAGGCGGCCAGGCTCGCCGAGGCGGCGGCCGTGCTCGGTGCCCGCTGGGTGCTCGCCGGGTTCCGGGCGAAGCTGACCGCCCAGACCGCGCCGCTGATCCGGCGCTGCGCCCAGATACTCGCCGAGGCCGGGGCGGGGCTCGCCGTCGAGTTCAGCCCGATGGGCTTCGTCGGGACGATCTCCGAGGCCAGGGACGTGGTGGCCGCCGCCGGCGCCGGGCAGGCGGGAGTGCTGATCGACACCTGGCACTTCTTCCGTGGGAAGAGCACCTGGGAGGAGCTGGCGGCGATCCCGCTGGCGGAGATCGCCTATCTGCAGTTCGACGACGCGCCGCCACCCGTCGGCAGCGGGATATCCGAGACGATGCACCGCCGCGTCATGCCCGGCGACGGCGAGCTGGACCTGGAGAGGTTCGCCTCGGCCCTGCTCGAGCGCGGCTTCGACGGTCTGGTGAGCGTCGAGGTGCTGTCCGCCGAGCTGCGCCAGCTGCCGGTCCCCGAGTTCTGCCGGCGGGCCTACGAGTCCACCGCCCGCTTCTGGCGCTGACCGGCCGGTACCCGACTGGCAAGCCCGGACCTTCGAAGAAGGAAGAGGTTCTCGCTCTATGGATGCTCCCTACGACCTCACGGGCCGCGTGGCGATCGTGACGGGTGGCGGCACCGGCATCGGCGCCGCCACCGCCAGCCTGCTGGCCGCCTACGGCGCCGACGTCGCCATCGCCGCCCGCACCGTCGCCGACCTGGAGCGCACGTCGGCGGCGGTGCGGGACGCCACCGGCCGGCGCTGCCTGCCGGTGCCGACGAACATCAAGGACGAGGAGCAGGTCGTCGCCCTCGTCGAGCGCACCGTCGAGGAGCTCGGACACGTCGACATCCTGGTGAACAACGCCGGCGGCACCCGGATGGGCCCGCTGCGGACCCTGCCGACCAAGGGCTGGGACGCGAGCTTCGACCTCAACGTCCGCGCGGCCTACTTCTGCACCCGTGAGGCCGGCAGGCACTTCGTCGCGCAGCGCTCCGGCACGATCGTCAACATCTCCTCGGACGCGGGCGTGTACGGCGTCAGGGGCGGAGCGCACTACGCCGCGGCGAAGGCGGCGCTGCAGATGTTCACCAAGGTCACCGCCGCCGAGTGGGGGCACTACGGCATCCGCGCCAACTGCGTCGCCGTGGGCGGGATCGCCTCCGAGCGGGCGGCCGCGGCCTGGGACGTCGCCGGCATCGACCCGGGCGACATCGCCGCGGGCACCCCGCTCGGCCGGGTCGGCCGGCCCGACGAGGTGGCCCAGGCGATCGCCTTCTTCGCGAGCGACGCCGCCTCGTACATCACCGGCCAGGTCCTCTCCGTCGACGGCGGCCACCACATGGGCGGCCTCCAGGAGACCTGACCAGCGCCGGCACCCGCCGGTTCAGGCCAGGTTCAGAGGATGCCGCGGGTGGTGAGGGCCGAGATGACGCGTTCGCCGGCGGCGCGGAAGTCCGCTACGCGCTGGCGGGACGCGGCCTCGCCGTCGCCCGCGACGATGGCGTTCATGACCCGCTCCATCTCGGCGACGACGTCGGCGTGTGTCAGGCCGCTCTCGACGCGGAACACCCAGGGCAGGAAGCCCGCGAAGGCGCGCAGCTCGGCGCGCAGCCGCCGCGAGCCGCCGGCGCGGTGCTGGGCGCGCAGGATCTGCTGGACGATCTCGCCGACGCTCTCGATCGACTCGGTGGCCTTCAGGTCGGCGATCAGCTGCTCCAGCTCGGCGATGACCGCCGGGTCGCGCTGGTGCGCCAGCCGCGAGACGGCGACCCCGGAGAGCAGGCCCATCACCTCGAAGTCGTCGAGCACGGACTCGGCGTCGAACGGCTCGACGAACACCCCGCGGTGCGGCCGGATCGAGACGATCCCGTCCCGCTCCAGCATGACGAGACCTTCCCGGACCGGGCTGCGGGACAGGCCGAGCGTGTCGCCCACCTCGACGAGGTCGATGCGCTGCCCGGAGCGCAGCCGCCCCTCGAAGATCTCCTCAAGGAGGTAGTCGACGACGGCGTTGCTCGCCTTCGTGAGTTTGACGGTTCGGCTGGGCGGCACGGTGCTGGTCCTCGCGGTGGTGACGGGATGGTGTCGGGGTCCTCGACAGTATGCGATCTTCGGCTGTGGGGCGGCTGGACGGCGGGCGGCCGGGCACTCCGGCCAGGGTTCTCCCCTGTATACGGCCGCTGGCGGGCGGATGGGCGTGAGCGTGTCCTCCGTCCCACAGGTCGTGGCGGTCCCACAGATCGTGGCGCGTTCCGCCCCGCCGATCGTAGATTGCTCTAGTGAATTATGAATCAATCTGCAAGGGCGACCGCCCACGAGCCGCCACGGGGGTGTCGAGTCCATGCTGATCGAGCTGAGCTCGGAGCAGGAGATCCTGCGTGACACCACGGCGCGCTACCTGGAGCGGGAGGCCGCCCCGGACGCGCTGCGCCGGCTGCGCGACGACCCGGAGGGATTCGGCCGCGACTACTGGCGGTCCGGCGCCGAGCTCGGCTGGACCGCGCTGGTGGTCGACGACGAGCTTGGCGGTGGCAGCGTCAGCGGCGCGCCCGTCGTCGACCTGAGCCTGATCGCCTACGAGTTCGGCACCCACGCGGCGCCGGGGCCGCTGGTCGGGACGAACGTCGTCGCCGCCGCGCTGTCCCGCGCGCTGACGGCGGGCACCGCCGCCACCCAGGGGCACGAGGCCGCCCAGCAGGCCGACGTTCTCGACGCGCTGCTGGCCGGCGAGACGGTCGGTGCGTGGTGCCTGGCCGAGCCGGCCCCGCACGACCGCCTCGGCACCATCACCCTCACCGTCCGTGCCGACGGCGACGAGGTCGTGCTCGACGGGGTCAAGCGCCCGGTCGAGGCCGCCGGGTCCGCGAGCCACCTGCTGGTGACCGGCCGTACCGGCGACGGGCTCACCCAGGTGCTCGTGCCCGCCGACGCGGCCGGCGTCACCGTCACGCCGATGCGTTCCCTCGACCTGACCCGCCGGTTCGCCACGGTCACCTTCGACGGCGTCCGGCTGCCGCGCGCGGCGGTCGTCGGCGAGCTCGGCGGGGCCGACGAGGACGTGCGCCGCCAGCTTCAGCTCGCCCTGGTCATGCTCACCGCCGAGACCGTCGGCGCGCTGCAGCGCGCGTTCGACATGACCGTCGAGTGGGCCTTCGACCGTTACTCGTTCGGCCGCCCGCTCGCCTCCTACCAGGCGCTCAAGCACCGGTTCGCCGACATGAAGATGTGGCTCGAGGCGACGCACGCCGCCGTCGACGCCGCGGCCGCCGCCGTCGACGCGGGCTCGCCACGGGCCGACGAGCTGGTCAGCGTCGCCAAGGCCCTCGGCGAGCCCGGGGTCGAGCTGCTGCAGGACTGCGTCCAGCTGCACGGCGGCATCGGGGTGACCTTCGAGCACGACCTGCACCTGTTCCTGCGCCGGGGTGCCGTCAACCGCTCGCTGTTCGGCGCCCCGGCCGAGCACCTGGAGCGGCTGGCCGCCATCGCCGTCGCGCAGGCCACCGCCCCGGGCGACGACACTCAGCCGGAGGAGACGCCCGCGGCCCCGCGCGCCGCCGTCCCGTCGGCGCCGCGGGCGGGCGCGGCGGGCGACGTCGAGGACCTCGACAGCTTCCGGGAGCGGGCGCGCCGATTCATCCGGGGCAATCTCAAGCAGGACGAGACGGTCCGCACGCTGCGGCGGACGCTGACCGACGAGCAGGAGCTCGCCGAGGTCGCGCACGCCCGCAAGCTGCAGCGGATGCTGTTCGACGCGGGCCTCGCGGGCATCACCTTCCCGCGCGAGTACGGCGGCCAGGGGCTCACCGCCGCGCACCAGCAGGTCCTGAACGAGGAACTCGCCGGCTACGAGTTCCCGCGCCACCTGCAGGTGCCGACGCTCTCGCCATGCGCCGCGGTCATCCTCGAGTTCGGCAGCGAGGAGCAGAAGCACCGCCACCTGCCGGCGATCCTGCGCGGCGAGGAGATCTGGATCCAGTTCCTCTCCGAGCCGAGCGGCGGGTCCGACGTCGCCGGGGCGCTCATGTCGGCCGTCGCCGAGGGCGACGAGTGGGTGCTCAACGGCTCGAAGATCTGGAGCACCGGCGCCTGGTGGTCCGACTGGGCGCTGTGCCTGGCCCGCACGAACTGGGATGTGCCCAAGCACCGCGGGCTGAGCGTGTTCATGCTGCCGATCCACCAGCCGGGCATCGAGATCAGCCGCATCGAGATGCTCAACGGCTCGAAGGAGTTCTGCCAGGAGTACCTCACCGATGTCCGGGTGCCCGACAGCGAGCGTCTCGGCGACGTCGACGGCGGCTGGACCGTCGGCACCCGCTGGATGATGCACGAGCGGCAGGCGAGTAACTCACCGTTCGTGACCAGCCCGAGCCACACCCGCCGCGGCAGCGCCGGCATCGACGCGCCGCTTGTCCCGATCGCCAGCCGGCTGGGCCGGCTCGACGACCCGAGGACGCGGGAGCTGATCGGCGAGGCGCGGCTGCTCTCCGTGGTGCGCGAGCAGCTGAACCGCCGGCTCGCCGCCGGCATGACCACGGGCCGGCTGCACCCGCAGTCGTCGGCGATCGGCCGGCTGTTCGCCGGCCACTTCGGCACGCGCCGCGACACGATCACCTACGAGATCGCCGGCGCCATCGGCGCGGCCTGGGCCGACGACGACCCGGCCGCCGCCTGCGGCGTGGGCTACCTGATCCGCACGATCGCTACCGTGGCCGGCGGGACCACCGAGATCGCCCGCAACGTCATCAGCGAGCGCGTGCTCGGCATGCCGCGCGAGGCGGCCCCGGACCACGGCATCGCGTTCCGCAACGTCCCCCGCGGCGGTCGCGCCCGGTCCTGAGACGGGCCTGAAATTGGCGCCGCCGGCGTCGGGCCCGGGCCCGACGCCGGCATGGTGGCCTATGCCGGCCTTCTCGCATCCCTCTGCGGCGTCGGCGGCATGATCTGACCCGGTGCAGACTCGGCATGATCCTCTATTTCGTTTATCGCACGAACTGTGAGATTCATGTAGTCTCATGGTGTGGGAGATGAGCTGGAGGGGCGCCCGTTCACGGAGCGGATTGAGGATCTCCGTCGGCGGGGGTACCGCTATGCCGATCTTGAGGCTGGCAGTGACCGAGCCCGGTCGACCGCATGGTTCAACAAGTTGATCAATTTTGGCCCGGATGCCGTGGGGCCGCCTGCTCAAGACACGTTTGCCGGTTTTGCGAAGCTGCTAAACGTCACTCAACGTGACGTAGCTGTTGCGGTGGCGGAAGAGTGGTATGGGGTGAAAGCCGCCGACCAGTCGCGAAGGGTCCGCGGGCTCGCGGCTCGGATCAACGCGCTCAGCAAGGCCGACTCCGACCTGGTTGAGCAACTGATCCAGCGGCTGCAACCCTCGGCGAAGAGCGAGTCATGGAGTGAGCCGCCATGGCCTTCATAGAAAAATATACCTAGAAAATAACCCCGGTGACATACCGCGCTAGGCGGTAGAGGCCATCCGGGGTGTCCACCGAACACTTTAAGGGATCAGTGTCGCCATGTCCAACGCCCCGACCCCGTCCCCGTCGGTGCTCGCGCTGCGCCAGCGGATGAGTTTCGAGCGCATGGGACCCTACGAGCAGGCCTGCTCCGGGGACCTTGACAAGGCGTTCGCCCTCTACGAGTGGAACTGCACTGTCAGTGGAGCCTTCTTCGAGGCGCTCGGGCTGCTGGAGGTTGCGCTTCGCAACGCGCTGCACGATCAGCTAGCGAGATGGCATACGGCGCGGTCCCAGACAGGCCGCTGGTACGACGACCCTTCCGGGGTCCTAGAGGCTCGCCGAACGCAAGACATCGCCGACGCCAGGTGGAGACTCCAGCGACAGAACAAGGCCGAGACGCCTGGCGGCCTGGTCACCGAGCTGAGCTTCGGCTTCTGGCGGTTTCTCCTCGCCGGTCGTTATGAGTCGTCGCTGTGGACGCCCGCCCTGCGGCACGCCTTCCCAGGGCTACGTCCGGCCCGTCGCGACACCGTCTACCTGCCTGTCAATGAGCTTGTGCGTCTTCGGAACCGGGTCGCCCACCACGAGCCGATCTACAACCGGCCGCTGCTGACACTGCACGGTGATCTGCTGCGGGTGGCTGGATACGTCGATCAGGATCTTGCGAGTTGGATCGGGACCTTTAGCCGCGTTCCCGCGCTTCTACTCGTGCGTCCGACTCTCTAGGCGGTGGGGGTTGTCCCTGCCGTGCGTCCAGGTCGCGACCGGGCTGACGGCCCGCACGTAACCTGCAGGAATACCTGGGCAGACGGGACGAGGTGGGCGAATGGGCGAGGTAGCGGTCATCACAGGGGCGGCGGGTGGGATCGGGGAGGCGGTCGCGCGGCGGCTGGCGGCCGAGGGCGCGCGCTGCGTGCTGGTGGACCGAAACCCGGCGGTCGAGGACGTCGCCGCGTCTCTCGGTGGTGCCGCGGTGGTCGGCGACCTGACCGACCCCGAGCTGTCCGTCCGGATGGTGGCGGCCGCAGGCGAGCGGCTGGACCTGCTCGTCCTGAACGCGGGGATCAACTCGGTCGACAAGGACCCGGCGACGCTCGACCTCGACCGGTACCAGGCGGTCGTCGGCGTCAACCAGCATTCCGTCGTGTACGGGCTGCGGGCCGCGCTCCCGGTGATGCGCCGGCACGGGACCGGCTCGATCGTGGTCACCGCCTCGCACGCCGCGCTGATGGGCGTCGAGCAGGACCCGATCTACACCATGACCAAGCACGCCGTCATCGGTCTGGTCCGAGCCCTGTCCGGAAAGCTGTCCCGCGAGGGCATCCGGCTGAGCGCCATCTGCCCCGGCCTCGTCGACACACCCCTGACCTCGCCGGCACGCGACCGCTTCCGGGCCGCCGGCATCCCGATGCTCTCCGCCGACGAGGTCGCGACCGCCGCCGTCGAGATCCTCCGTACTGGTGAACCCGGAACCGAACTGGTCGTCAGTCCCGGCCGCGCCCCGACCAGGTACGTCCCGGCGCCGATTCCGTGACGACGGCGGGACGCCCAGGCGGTCAGGGGGAGGGGAAGGTGTTCAGCCCCCGACGGCGGGCATGATTTCTTCGGCTATCCACTGGGTGTAGTCGTAGTACTCGTCAATGTGGGTGAGGGCGGGGATGGGAACGGAGCTCATGGTGACTCCGAGTTCCTCTAACCAGCCGAGGCGGTCGATGATCTCCTGTTTGGGCATGCCGGGCCGGGCGTTCGGGTCCTCGTTCACCGCGTGGCCCTCGCCGACGCGCGCGGTGCCCAGGCCGTAGAACACCTCGGTCAGCTTGCCGTTGTAGTCGGGCTGGGACCTGATGAGGTCGAGCCTGGCGGGAATGTCCTCGGGCTTGGTGAGGAATGGCCACCAGCCCGTCGCGTAGCGGGCGACGCGTCGCAGCACCGGTTCGGCGTCACCGCCGAACCACACCGGTGGGTACGGCTTCTGGACCGGCTTCGGCTCGAACGCGACGTCCTTGAACGAGACGTATTTCCCGTCGAACTCGGGCTCCTCCTTCGTCCAGAGCTCGAGGATCGCCTGGATGTACTCCTCGGCGCGCGCGCCGCGTTCCTGGAAGGGAACGCCCAGGATTCTGAACTCCTCCTCCAGCCAGCCGACGGCGAACGTCACGGTCACCCGCCCGCTGGACAGCCAGTCGATGGTCGACAGCGCCTTCGCCGTCACGATCGGGTGCTGTAACGGCAGGATCGCGATACACGAGTTGACGCGGATCTGCTCGGTGGCCCCCGCCCAGTAAGCCATCGCCGGGTAGGCGCTGAAATAGTGTGGCCCGGACAGGTCCACGTGTGCCCTGGGAATGATGTGGTGCTCGGGGACAGCGATCATCGCGTAGCCGAGTTTCTCGGCCCATTTCGCGAGGCGCGTCTGGTCCGCGCCTGTTACCTCGGCCTCCCATTGCTGGCAGGTGGCCTTCAGCCGCAGCAGATGCGGCATGGCAAATCCCAGTTTCACGAAACCTCACCCGTCCCGCTCTCGTTGACGCGAACAAAAAGATCAGGCGGGCCGCGTGTTGCTCGGCGCGACCCGCCTGGATCCTCGGCCCTCCCCGGAGGGAGGGCTCGGTCAGTTGTTCGTGGAGTCGGCGGAGTCGAAGTAGAGGTTCTCCAGCCGGTCCACCTGGTCGGCGAGCTCGTCGGAGGAGCCCGAGAGTGCGATCCGGCCGCGGGCCAGGACGACGACATCGTCGGCCGCGGCCATGGCGAGTTTCGCGTACTGCTCGACCAGTACGACCGAGCAGCCGTGGTCGGCCGCGATCGTGCGCACCGTCTCGAAGAGAGTCTCGACGATGAGCGGGGCGAGGCCGAGGCTCAGCTCGTCGACGAGCAGCACCCGGGGCTGCTGGATGAGCGCGCGTGCCATCGCGAGCATCTGCTGCTCGCCGCCGGACAGCGCGCCCGCCGGCAGCTTCCACCGCTTCTCGAGCGCGGGGAAGGTCTCCAGCATGTCCCGTGGCTTCGGCCCGCCGCGGCGGGCCGCCACCATCAGGTTGTCCTCGACGGACCGCGGGACGAACAGCGGCCGGGTGTCGGGGGCGAGGACGATCCCGGCCCGGTTCGCCGCCGCCGGCCGGCCGCCGCGCAGCTTCGTGCCGTCGACCAGGATGTTGCCGCTCTGCGGCGCCAGGAGACCGGCGAGCGTGAGCAGCATCGTCGACTTGCCGGCGCCGTTCGGCCCGAGCAGGGCGAGTACCTTGCCGGGCGCCAGGGCGAGGTCGACGTCGCGGAACGCCGTCGTGGTGCCGCGGCCGCCGGTGAGGCTGACGGTCTGGAGCCGGGCGGTGCTGACCTCGGCGGGGGTGGGGGAGGAGGTTTCGACCGTCGCGGTCATGCCGTCACCGCCGGGGACTCGTTGGCCGTCTGCTGGGCGTCGCTCGCGGCGGCCTGCTCGTCCGCGGGCGCCGGGTCGGGTGTGCTGTGGGCGTTGCCGAGGTAGGCGTCGGCCACGAGCCGGTTGGCGCGGATCTCGGCCGGCGTGCCCTCGGCGATGAGCTTGCCGAACTCGAGCACGTAGATGTAGTCGCAGACGCCGAGCACCAGCGCGACGTCGTGGTCGACGAGCAGGACGCCCGCGCCGCCCGCGGCGATGCCGCGGATGCGCTCGCCGAGCCAGGCCGACTCGGTGCTGTCCAGGCCGGCGGCCGGCTCGTCTAGCAGCAGCACATTCGGGCGTGAGGCGCAGGCCCTGGCGATGGACACCAGCTGGCGCTCGCCCTGGGAGAGCTCGCCGGCCTGCCGGTCGGCCCGGTCGGCGATGCCCGTCACGGCGAGGGCGGCGGCGAGACGCTGGTGGCGCTCGTGGCCGCGCACGCCGCTGAGGGCGGCGGACACGTTCTCCTCGACGGTGAGCTCCTCATAGAGCTCGAGCGACTGGAACGTGCGCGCGAGGCCCTTGTGTACCCGGACGTGCGAGGCGAGCCCGTCGATGCGCTGGCCGCCGAGCGTGACGCTGCCGCTGGCCCGGGCGAAGCCGGTGATGGCGTCCATGGCGCTGGTCTTGCCGGCGCCGTTCGGGCCGATGAGACCGACGATCTTGCCCGGCTCGACACGCAGCGCGATGTCGTCGACCGCGGTCACACCGCCGTAGCGGACGGTGAGGCCGGACACCTCCAGGACCTCGCCGTGACCGCCGGTCGGCGCCGTCGCCTGGGCGCCCGCCACGGCGACCGAGGCCAGGGGAGCGGACACGGTGGTCGCGCGCGTGGCCGGGGCATCCAGCGCCCCGGAGCCTCCGGCCGCCAGACCGTTGGTAGGGATGCCCGCCAGTGCCGGCACCGGGGCGGCGACCGGCGTCGCTGGGCGTCTGCTTTCCAGGAGACCTCGGGCCTTGTGCACGAGCTTGTGCGCGTCGCTGGCGAGGCCCTCCGGGTGGCCGACGAGGGCGGCGAGCAGACCGATGCCGGTGAGGACCTGGAACCAGTCGCCGAGGTGGATCCAGCGGTCCATCGCGATGAAGAAGATGCCGGTGCTGGCGATGAGGCCGGCGTTGACACCGCCCCACACTGACGTGATGCCGGCTAGGTAGGCGACCGTCAGCAGCGACAGACCGCCGACCGCGGAGAACGAGTCGAAGGTGACCACGCCGCGCCGGTAGGCGAGCAGCGCGCCGCCGAGGCCGGCGATGAACGACCCGATCGCGAAGCTGATGACCTTGATCCGCACCACGTTGATGCCGATACCGGCGGCGGAGCGCTCGTTGGCCCGCACGGCGAGCATCGCCGAGCCCAGCGCGCTCATCCGCAGCTTCGCGACACCGAACGCCACCACCACCAGCACGAACAGACAGAGCAGGCCGAACTCCAGGCGGGGGAAAGCATGCCCGCTGCCGATCCCAAGGTTGAGGCCGAAGATCTTCGGGTCGCTGACCTTCGCGCCCGAGGTGCTGACGATCTGGGTGTTGCGGAACCAGACCGCCTCGATGGCGTAGGCGAGCGCGAGCGTGACCACGCCGAGGGTCAGACCGCGTAGTCGCAGCGCCGGCAGGCCGATGACGACGCCCAGGACGGTGGCACCGAGCGCCGCGAGCAGCGGCGCGAACGGGAACGGGATGTGCCAGCTCTGGGTGAGGTTCGACAGCAGGAACGCGCCCGCGCCGGCGAGCGCGAGCTGGGCGAGCGACACCTGGCCGGCGTAACCGGTGACGACGATCAGCGACAGGCCGATGACCGCGGCGATGATGGTGCCGATGACGGCGGCGCGCCAGGTGCCGTGGAGGAGGACCAGGAACAGGACACCGACGACGGTGCCGGCGACCGTCGGCAGGGTGAGGGAGCGCGGCCGGGGGGCCAGCCCCAGCGACTGGCGCACCAGGCCACCGCGCACGGGCATCGCCCGGCCCGTCGCCAGCAGCGCGATCACGATGACGATGAGGGGCACCAGCTCGGCCGAGCCGGTCCTGGGTAGCCACGAGTGCTGCGCGGCCAGCGACAGCGCCTCGGCCTGGACCATGCCGATCACGAGGCCGGCGATCACGCTCGGCACCAGGTTCTGGAACCCGCCGACCACGGCCGCGGCCAGCGCCGGCACCACGAACAGCGTGTAGGTCGTTGGCGCGAGCGGGCTGACCGGCGCGATGAGGATGCCGGCGGCACCCGCGACCGCGCAGCTGATCATCCAGTTGGTCAGGGCCACCCGGGAGGCGGACACGCCGCTGACGTAGGCGCCGGTCTGCGAGGAGGCCGTGGCCCTGGTCAGCAGGCCGAACCGGGTGAACCGGAACACCGCCGTGAGCACCAGGGTCAGCACGACCACGGCCACGGCCAGGTAGAACCGGTCGGACAGCACGGTCAGCGAGCCGAACTTCCAGCGCTCCGCCGGGAAGATCTGCTCGACGCTGACCGGCGCCACACCAACCCGGATCACCATCACCTGCTGGATAATGACCAGCACGCCCAGTGAGGCCACCGCCTTGGCTAGCGGCGGCGCGTCCAGCAGCTTGCGGAAGACGACCGCGTAGAGCAGCGCGCCTAGCAGCGCGCCGATCGCCAGAGCGAGCAACGCCGCCGGAAGGAACGGCATGCTGTCCGTTCCGAGGTTGACGGTCGTTGGCAGGCCCGGAATCGGAACCAGTAACTCGCCTTCTCGCAGGTCCGCGTAGGTGTAGGCGACGTAGAGAGCGATCGCTCCTGTCGCAAAGTTGATGACCCCCGAGCTTCGGTAGGTCAGCACCAGCGCGAGCGCGAGCGCGGCGAACACCGCGCCGTTGCCGAGCCCGAGCAGGAGCGAGGCGATGTGTGACATGGAGGAGTCTCCCGACGTCGTCCCAGGAGGACCGCTTCCGCGATCGGCGTCCCAGGTCAGGACCACGTTGAGCGGCGGTTCTCGGGTCAGGACCGCTTCCATGGCCCTGACCCGGGACGGCCCCTTGTCGTGGGGCGTCCCGGGACAGGGCCGCGGAAGCGGCGGTGGTGGTGGTGGTGGTGGAGTTTGGTCTACAGCCTGTTCAGTTTTGCATCGGCCCTGCGAAGTTCTTGATCGGCTATGTTCAGTTCTCGTCGATCGGCGACTGGCCAGGCGGCTTGTGGATGGTCACGCGGCCCTCGTCGCCCAGCGTGGTGGTCAGACCGCCACGCACACGCGAGATCCCCTCGACGGCCGCACGGAGGCCGGCCATCGATGGAAACATGCCGATCGCGACGCTGCGACTGGTGTCGATGTCAATGTCAGTGTCGTGACCGTAGGACTCCGCGCCCGTCTTGAACAGTGGGAATGATGGGTCGCCAGTGCCGTCGGTCGCGATGCGTCGTGCACGCGGCGTCAGGTCGGCCTGGTCCGGCGGGACGGTCACCGGATCGAGGTCGGCGCCGGCCGCGTCGAAGACCGCGGGGGCCGGCTTTCGGCGGATGCCCACAGCGGCCGGGATGTCGATCACGATCGCCGAGGCCTCCACGGCGCCGAGGGCGTCGTCAACAGGGGCAGCGAGGGACGTCGCCATGACCGCCTGGAGGCGACGGTGCGGCGAGCGACCCTGGTATGCGGCATGTCGTCCCCAGTTGGCGATCTTGGTCAGCGGAGGTGTGGCGTACAGCTCGCCGGCGAGCGCGAGCTCGCGGTAACGTCGTGTGTCGGGCATCACAGCGGCTGTCGGTCGCTAAGTGAATACATGCTCGACACCGTTTCGTCAACGGTTCGCCCAGAGTGAACGCCTTCCTCGCATTTCAGCCGGGCTTCAGGCGAGCTTCGGGGGCAGTCGCGGGCCGCCTGGCCGCGGGCATTTGAGTGAGCGTTCACATAGTAGGTTCGCTCATCTCGGGCCTCGCGGTGCGAGTCGGCCGGCGAGTTCGTTGCTGCCCGTGGACAGTGTGCTCGCCCGCGCGGCCGGTCTCGCTGCGAGGCCCGAGCGCTTCGTGCGCTGCGGGTGCCGCGCCCCGCCGAGGGTAACCCCCTGTGGCGGTCGCTGATCCCGATCATGCTCAGTCCGATCGTCGGCCTGCTTGTGCGTACGTGCCGAGGGCCCGTACCCCGCATCGGCCGGTGGGCCGGGTGTCGGGGCGGTTGCCCGAGGAGCAGGTTTCGACGATCGTGTCAGAACGTGATTCGGTTCGCCACCGGTAGGTCGGACGGGGGCGCCGTGACCACTGCCACCCGGCTCGCGCCCGTGCACCCGGCCGATAGGTGCATTATTAATTAACTTCGACGGAACCAGCCAGAGCCCAAGCGGGAGGCCCGATGTCCGGCCCCGAGATCCCGGTGTTCGACGCCGACAACCACCTGTACGAGACGATCGACGCGTTCACCAAGTACCTGCCGCCGCGCTACAAGAAGGCGATCGACTACGTCGACGTGCACGGCCGCACGAAGATCATGGTCCAGGGGACGGTCAGCGAGTACATCCCCAACCCGACCTTCGAGGTCGTCGCCCGGCCGGGTGCGCAGGAGGAGTACTACCGCAAGGGCAACCCGGACGGCAAGTCCCGCCGCGAGATCTTCGGCAAGCCGGTGAAGAGCATCCCGGCCTGGCGCGAGCCCGCGGCGCGCCTGAAGCTGATGGACGAGGAGCAGGGCCTCGCGAGGACCCTGTTGTTCCCGACGCTCGCGAGCCTGCTCGAGGAGCGGATGAAGGACGACCCGGAGCTGACCCACGCGGCGATCCACGCGCTCAACGAGTGGCTCTACGAGACTTGGCAGTTCAACTACAACGGCCTCGACCGTATCTTCACCACCCCGGTGATCACCCTGCCAATCGTCGACAAGGCGGTCGAGGAGCTGGAGTGGGTCCTGGAGCGGGGCGCGAAGGTGATCCTGGTCCGGCCGGCGCCGGTGCCCGGCTACCGGGGGCCGCGCTCGTTCGCGCTGCCGGAGTTCGACCCGTTCTGGGCGCGGGTCCAGGAGGCCGACATCCTGGTCGCCCTGCACTCGTCCGACTCGGGCTACTCCCGCTTCACCGGCGAGTGGACCGGGGCCGCGACCGAGCACCTGCCCTTCCAGCCGAACGCCTTCCGGATGCTGCACTCCTGGCGGCCGATCGAGGACGCGGTGGCGTCGCTGGTCATCCATGGCGCCGTGTCGCGCTTCCCGCGGCTGAAGGTCGCGGTCGTCGAGAACGGCGCCTCCTGGGTCGGGCCGCTGCTCAAGACCCTCAAGGACCTCTACAAGAAGATGCCGCAGGACTTCATCGAGAACCCGGTCGAGGCCCTGAAGCGCAACATCTACATCAGCCCGTTCTGGGAGGAGAACTTCGCCGAGCTGGCCCAGCTGCTCGGTGAGGAGCACATCCTCTTCGGCTCCGACTACCCGCACCCGGAGGGCCTGGCCAACCCGGTCAGCTACATCGACGACCTCAAGGACCAGCCCGAGCCGTTCATCCGCAAGGTCATGGGCGAGAACCTGGCCAAGCTGATGAACGTCCCGGTGGCGCTGCCCGCCACGGTCTGAGAGGGCACCGGCGGGGCGCGCGGCGCCCCGTCGGCCGGGCGCCGCGGGTGCGCTGTGCCCGGTAGGGTCGACGGCCCGGGTATGTGCCCGGGCCGTCGAGGCACCCGGCGGCGGCCCGCTGTACCGGGCAGTCCATGAAATCTTGATTCCCGTCAGGTGAGAATGTAGCTTCCAGCACAGGGAAGCGCTGGTAACGGGCCTCCGCGCACATCCGGCGTGCGTCCTCGGGGATGATCGGCGAGGACGCACCACGAGAACCAACCAGAAGAGGGCGAGGGAGCTGCCGTGAAGGGCTTACTCATCGACGGGCAGCTGGTCGAGGCGCCGAGTGCGACGGTCTCGCTCAACCCGACGACGGGCGAGGTTCTCGGCGAGGCACCGGACGCGACGGTCGAGCAGGCGGTGGCCGCGGTGAAGGCGGCGCGCCGGGCGTTCGACACGACGGACTGGTCGACGAACGTCGAGTTCCGGGTGCGTTGCCTGAACCAGTTGCATGAGGCGTTGGTCAAGCACCGCGAGGAGCTGCGCGAGCTGACGATCGCCGAGGTCGGGCACCCGCGCGTGATGACGTACGGCGCGGCGCTCGATGTCCCGATCGACATCGTGAAGTACTACGCGGACCTGGCCGCGGGCTACTCGTTCACGGAGGAGCTTCCGGAGGTCGAGTCCCACGGGATCAAGAATCGACGCTGGGTGGAGAAGGAAGCCGCGGGCGTCGTCTCCGCGATCATTCCCTACAACTACCCGACCCAGATCGCGATCGCGAAGGTCGCTCCCGCGCTCGCGGCCGGCTGCACCGTGATCCTCAAGGGCGCGCCGCAGACTCCGCTGATCACCCTGGCACTCGGCGAGATCATCGCCAACGAGACCGACATCCCGGCCGGCGTGGTCAACGTGATCACCTCGCCGTCGGTCGAGGTCGCCGAGGTGCTCACCGGCCACCCCGACGTCGACATGATCAGTTTCACCGGCTCGACGCCGGTCGGTCGACGGATCATGGAAGTCGCCGCCAAGACCGTCAAGAAGGTTTTCCTGGAGCTCGGCGGCAAGTCGGCGCTCATAGCCGTCGATGACGCGGACGCGGACTTTCTCGCCCTCATCGCGACCATGACGATCTGCTCGCACGCGGGGCAGGGCTGCGCCGTCACCTCGCGCCTGCTCGTGCCCAGCTCGCGCAAGGACGAGTTCGTCGAGAAGGTCAAGGCCACGATCGAGAACATCAAGGTCGGTGACCCGGCGCTGGAGGAGACCTACGTCGGCCCGCTGATCAGTGCCGAGCAGCGCGAGAAGGTCGACGGGATCGTCCAGCGGGCCGTCGCGGCCGGCGCCACGCTCGTCGCCGGAGGCAAGAGCCTCGACGGGCCCGGCTACTTCTACGCCCCGACGGTGCTGGCCGACGTCGACCAGGACAGCGAGATCGCTCAGGACGAGGTCTTCGGCCCGGTTCTGGCGATCATCGCCTACGAGGACGACGACGACGCCGTCGCGATCGCCAACAACTCGATCTTCGGTCTGTCCGGCTCGGTGTTCGGCGCGGACGACGAGCGAGCGATCGCGATCGCCCGGCGGATCCGGAGCGGGACGATCAGCGTCAACGGTGGCAACTGGTTCGCTCCGGACTCGCCGTTCGGCGGGTACAAGCAGTCGGGCATCGGCCGCGAGATGGGCGTGCCCGGGCTGGAGGAGTTCTTGGAGCGCAAGACCCTGGCGGTGCCGGTCAAGTGAGCGTGGTCAAGCTGACCCAGGGGCTGGGCCGGTGAGCGCCCGGCCCCTGGAAGGCATCCGCGTCCTCGAGGTCGCCATGTACGGCTTCGTGCCGTCGGGTGGCGCGGTCCTCGGGGAGTGGGGCGCTCAGGTCATCAAGATTGAGCATGCCGTGACTGGCGACCCGCAGCGCGGGCTTACGCAGATCGGCAAGATGAAGGTCGACCCCGCCGGGCCGAACCCGAACATCTGGCACAGCAACCGGGGCAAGCGCAGCGTTGGCCTGGACATCGCCAACCCGCTCGGCAGGGAGGTCCTGCTGGAGCTGGCGAAGCAGGCCGACGTGTACCTGACGAACCATCTGCCGAAGGTGCGCGAGAAGCTGCGCGTCGACGTCGACGACATCCGCGCCGTCAACCCGAAGATCATCTATGCGCGCGGCAGCGCGCTCGGCCCGCGCGGCGCGGAGTCCACGAAGGGCGGGTTCGACATGACCGCCTTCTGGGCGCGCGGCTCGTCCGCCGCGAGCCTGACGCCGCCGGGCACCGAGGGCGTCGTCAACCCGCCCGGGCCGGCGTACGGGGACACGATCTCCGGCACGAACCTCGCTGGCGGCATCGCCGCGGCGCTGTTCCGCCGCGAGCGGACCGGCGAGCCCTCCATCGTCGACGTCTCGCTGCTGGGCAGCGGGGTCTGGTCGATGGGCCACGGGGTCGCGCTGTCGAAGTTCGTCAACATGGCCTTCGAGGGGATCGTGCCCGGCGAGCACGGCGCGCCGACCAACCCGCTCTCCGGGCTGTACAAGACCAGGGACGGCCGGTACATCTCCCTGGTCATGCTGCAGCCGGCCCGGTTCTGGGCGGACGTGTGCCGCCACGTCGACCGGCCGGAGCTGGCCGACGACCCCCGGTTCGCCACCGCGGAGCTGATCGGCCAGAACACCCCCGAGGGCGTCAAGCTGCTACGGGAGGCGTTCGCCACCAGGACCCTGGCGGAGTGGACCGAACGGCTGGCCACCCTGTCCGGGCCGTGGGCCCCGGTGCAGGACTCGCTGCAGGTCAGCGCCGACCCGCAGGTCAGGGCCAACGAGTACATCATCGACGCCGGGGAGATGGAGCTCGTCGCGAACCCGGTCCAGTTCGACGTCACCGCGCCCGTCGCGGCCCCGGCGCCGGACTTCGCCGCCCAGACCGAGGAGGTCCTCCTCGAACTCGGCTACGACTGGGACCGCATCATCGCCCTGAAGGAAGCCGGCGCGGTTACCTGACCGCCGGGCCGAGGCTCGTCGACGGTCCGGTGCCGGGGACAACGGCCACAGGCAGGAGGGGAGGACGCCGTCTCGGCGTCCTCCCCTCCTTATACCCAGGGCGCTGTTATACCCAGGGCGCTGTTGTCGTCCTTACTTGTTACTTGTCGCGGATCCGGTTCAGGACCTTGTCGACCTCGGCCCAGTGCGCGTCGGAGACCCACAGGTCGCCGAAGGCCTCGGCGGCCTCCCGCGGGCCGACCGTGCCGGACATGACGCGCTTGGTCTCGGCGGCCGGGTGGTGGGCCAGGGACTTCGCCAGCGCGCGCCAGCCGGCGTCGAACTCGGCGCGTGGGAGGACCTTGTCGACCAGGCCCAGGCGGGCGGCCTCGGCGGTGTCGACGACGGCGCCGGAGCCGGCGAGCATGAGGGCCCGGCCGCGGCCGACGACGGCCGCCAGCCGCTCCGCGCCGCCCCATCCCGGCATGATCGCCAACATGGCCTGGGTGAAGCCGATCCGGATGTCCTCGGCGGCGACGCGGATGTCGGCGGCGATGGCCACCTCGGCGCCTCCGCCGAGGGCGTGGCCGTTGATCGCGGCGATGACGGGCCCGCGGAACGCGGCGATCCGGTCGCACAGCCCGCGCATCCGCAGCGCCATGTCGACGGCGCCTTCCTTGGTCCGGATCGTGGCGAGCTCCTTAAGGTCGCCGCCCGAGATGAACGCACGGTCGCCGCCGCCGGTGATGGCCAGCGCGTGCGCTCCCGACGTGTCGACGGCGTCGAGCACCTTCTCCAGCTCGTCCATCGTGTCCCGCGAGATGGCGTTGCGTGCCTCGGGCCGGTCGACCGTGACGACCGCGAGGCCTCCGTCGATGTCGAGATCGATCACTATGCCTTCTCCGTCTTTGGTACTAACGTTCTCGTCTGGTGAGAGTACCGTCGCCGCACGAAACGGAGTGTGCACCAGCATGCGAACCATCCCCGCCGAGCTGGTCAAGCGCTACGAGGCCGAGGGGTGGTGGACCCGGGAGACGCTCGGTGACCTGTTAGCGGCCGGGCTCGCGGCCGCGCCCGACGCCCAGTTCCGGGTCCACTCGGACGTGCGGCCGTATGAGGGGACGCTTCGCGACGTCGAGCGGCTCGCCCGCCGGCTCGCCGCGGGGCTGCGGGCGCGCGGGGTGGGCCCCGGCGACGTCGTCGCCGTCCAGCTTCCCAACTGGGTGGAGGCGGCGGCGACCTTCTGGGCGTCGACGTTCCTCGGCGCGGTCGTCGTGCCGATCGTGCATTTCTACGGCCGCAAGGAGCTCGGCTACATCCTGCGCACCGCGAAGCCGAAGGTGTTCGTCACGGCGGAGCGGTTCGGCCGGATGGAACTGCACGAGGACCTGTGCGCCGAGGTACCGATCGTCGGCGTGGTCGACCGTGACCCTGAGCGAAGGAGGGCACGCGCGGACGGGGTTCCTGCCGGATCGACGAAGTCGATCTGGGAGGTCGTTTCGTCCGAGCGGAGCGAGGACGGAGCCGGAGCGCGTGACCGACGCGGCGAAGCAGAAGGCTCTGAGCGACGCGGCGGAACGGTGGATTTCGACGACCTGCTGGCCGACGAGCCGCTCGAGGGCGTGCTCCTGGTTGACCCAGCCTCGACGGCGGTGATCGCGTTCACCTCGGGCACCACCCGCGACCCGAAGGGCGTGGTGCACAGTCACCAGACGCTGGTCTTCGAGACCCGCCAGCTCGCCGGGCTGATGCCCGAGGACCGGGGCGCCCAGCTCACCGGCGCGCCGGTCGGCCACTTCATCGGGATGCTCAACGCGCTGCTGATCCCGGTGCTGGACGGCATGCCGATCAACCTGCTGGATGTCTGGGACCCGGCGAAGGTGCTGGCGCTGCTCGCCGACGGCCTCACCGTCGGCGGCGGCGCGACCTTCTTCATGACCAGCATCGTCGACCACCCCGACTTCGAGCTCGCCAAGCACTACGAGGGGATCCGCTACGCGGGCCTGGGCGGCTCCTCGGTGCCGGCCGCGGTCACCACCCGGCTCACCGACCTGGGCGTCACCGTCTTCCGGTCGTACGGCAGCACCGAGCACCCGTCGATCACCGGCTCGCGCTACTCCGCGGCCCTCGAGAAGAGGATCTTCACCGACGGCGACCCGATGACGGGCGTCGAGATCCAGCTAGCCGAGGACGGCGAGATCCTCAGCCGCGGCCCGGACCTGTGCCTGGGCTACCTCGACGACGAGCTGACGGCGAAGGCGTTCGACGACGAGGGCTGGTACCACACCGGCGACGTCGGCGTGCTCGACGCGGACGGCTACCTCACGATCGTCGACCGCAAGGCGGACTTCATCATCCGCGGCGGGGAGAACATCAGTGCCTTGGAGGTGGAGGAGGCGCTGCTCACGATGCCGGCCGTCGCCGAGGCGGCGGTCGTGGCCGCCCCCGACCCGCGCCTCGGCGAGCACGCCGCCGCGGTGCTGCGGCTCGCCCCGGGGCACGAGGTGCCGACGCTCGCGGAGATGCGGGCGCACCTGGAACGGGTAGGGCTGGCCAGGCAGAAGTGGCCCGAGGAGGTCCACACGGTCGGCGACTTCCCGCGCACGGCCAGCGGCAAGGTCCAGAAGGTGCTCCTGCGGCGGGACATTGCGGCCGGACAGGCCAGAGAATAGGATTCTCGCCTTGAGCAAGGATGGATCTCATGTCGACGCGCTCGCCGGACCCGGTCGTCGACACGAGCGACCACATCGGGCCGATCGACGGCCGATCGACCGCTGAGCGCCGCCGCGATGGAACCAGGAAGCCGAGTACGGAACCAGGAAGCCGAGTGACGAGGACGTCCAGGTGACAGAGAACCGAGAGGGCCAAAGGGCATGCGAGAATGATCTTCCTTCGCATGCCCGGCGGCCCGCGTCCCCAGAGGCACTCAGAGTGGCCGGGGACCTCAGGATTGCCGGGAGCACCGAGAGCGCGACGTTCACGGGGCTGCCGTGGGACACCATCCCGCGGATGGTGGCCAGCACCGCGGAGCGGTTCGGTGACGCCGAGGCGCTCGTCGACGGTGACCTGCGCCTGACCTATGTCCAACTGGTCGAGCGGGTCCGCCGGGCGGCCGGCGCGTTCGCCGCGCTTGGCGTTGGCAAGGGCGACCGGGTGGCTATCTGGGCGCCCAACTCCGCCGAGTGGGCGATTGCGGCCTTTGGACTGCTGACCGCCGGCGGTGTCCTGGTTCCCGTCAACACCCGTTACAAGGCGGCCGAGGCCGCCGACATCATCGTGCGCAGCGGTGCCAAGGCCGTGCTCACCCAGCCCGGCTTCCTCGGTATCGACTACGAGGTGCCGGACGGGGTCACGAACATCGACCTGAAGTCGGACTTCCTCACGAGCGGCTCGCCGTTCGAGCGGGAGGTCGACGGCGGCGACATCGCCGACATCATCTTCACCTCCGGCACCACCGGGCGCCCCAAGGGCGTGATGATGAACCACCGGCAGACCCTGCGGCTGTATTCCGAGTGGTGTTACCAGGCCGATCTGCGCGAGGGCGACCGGTACCTGATCGTCAACCCGTTCTTCCACACGTTCGGCTACAAGGCAGGGCTTGTCGCGTCACTCATTCGTGGCGCGACCATTCTGCCGCTGGCCGTCTTTGATGTGGACAAGGTCGGCGAGCTGGTCGAGCGGGAGAAGGTCACCATGCTCCCGGGCGCGCCGACCATCTACCACTCGCTGCTGGAGGCCAGCGGCCCGCACTTGGCCGAAGGTGGCAGAGCCTGGCACGACCTTTCATCTCTGCGCTGCGCGGTCACCGGCTCGGCCGACATCCCGGTGGAGCTCATCCGCCGGATGAAGGCCGAGCTGCCGTTCCAGCACATCATGACCGGCTACGGGCTCACCGAGGCCGGCACCGCCACGGCCTCCCGTCCCGGCGACTCGTTCGAGTCGATCGCGACGACCGTCGGCGCGCCCTGCGACGGCATCGAGGTCGCGGTCGCCGGTGACGGCGAGGTGCTCATCCGCGGCTACAGCGTCATGCAGGGCTACTTCGACGACCCGAAGGCCACCGCCGAGACGATCGACGCCGACGGCTGGCTGCACACCGGCGACCTCGGCTCCCTCGACGAGCGTGGTTACCTGAAGATCGTCGGCCGCAAGAAGGACATGTTCATCGTCGGCGGGTTCAACGCCTATCCCGCCGAGATCGAGGGATACCTCCTGGAGCACCCGGCCGTCGCCCAGGCCGCCGTCATCGGCGTGCCCGACGAGCGGCTGGGCGAGGTGTGCAAGGCGTTCCTGGTACTCCGCGCGGGTGCTCAGGTATCCGCCGAGGAGGTCATGTCCTGGTCCAAGGTGCGGATGGCCGGGTTCAAGGCGCCGCGATATGTCGAGTTCCTCGACGCCCTCCCGTTGAACGCGACGGGCAAGGTAATGAAGGACCAGCTGCGGTGACGGCCGGGAACCCGCTCGGCCAGAGTGGCACGGGCCGGTCAGGCGCCGAGGTGACCGGCGTCGCCAGCGCCGCCTGAGTGGGGCGCTTCGCGCCGACCGTGCGGTCACAGGGCCGGTGCGCACACCCGGGCCGGTCCTTGTCCGCGCCGGCGAGGTGCCTGTGACTGTGCCTGCGCTGACGCTGGCGGCGGCGCGTAAGAGTTGACCGAAGAGTTAGGTGGAGAAGATGGCGCGGTTCGGCGTGATGATCGGGCCCGAGCGCGGGGACTCCGCGCGTAAGGCCGCCCGGATGCTCGACGACGTGCGCTGGGCTGAGGGCGCGGGGATGGACACCGCCTGGATCCCTCAGGTCCCGACGGACTTCGACGCGCTGATCACCGTCGCGCTGATGGGCACGGTGACCGAGCGCATCGAGCTGGGGACCGCGGTGGTCCCGCTGCAGCCGCAGCACCCGATCGCGCTGGCGCGGGCCGCGATGTCGGCGCACGCCGCCACGAACGGCCGGCTCGCGCTCGGCGTCGGGCCGTCGCACCACTGGATCGTCAAGGACATGCTCGGCCTGCCCTACGACAGGCCGGCCGCGTTCACCCGCGACTACCTCGAGGTGCTGAACGCCGCCCTGGCGGGCACCGGCGGCGCCGACGTCGAGAACGACACCTTCACGGTCCACAACCCGCTCGGCCTCACCCCGGTCGCGCCGCTGCCGGTGCTGGTCGCCGCCCTCGGCCCGGTGATGCTGCGCATCGCCGGCGAGAAGGCGGACGGCACCGTGCTGTGGCTGGCCGACGAGCGCGCCATCGGCGGGCACATCGCGCCGAGGATCATCAAGGCGGCCGAGGAGGCCGGGCGGCCGGCGCCGCGGATCGTCGCGGGCATTCCGGTGTGCCTGTGCCTGCGGGACCAGGTCGAGGAGGCCAAGGCGCGCGCCAACCGGATCCTCGGCGAGGCAGAGGTCTCCCCGAACTACCAGCGGCTGCTCGACCAGGGCGACGCCAAGGACGTCGGCGACCTCGCCGCTGTCGGCGACGAGGAGATGATCGTCGCCCGGATCAAGCAGTTCGTCGACGCCGGCGTCACCGACCTCTCCGCGCGGCTGCTGCCGATCGGCGACAACCGCGACGAGCTGGTGGCCTCCAAGCGCCGAACCCGCGAGGTCTACGCCCAGATCGCCGCCGACCTTCGGGCTTAGTAGGGGGCCAAAGGGTGCGCGACAATGATCTTCCTTCGCGCGCCCGGCGGCCGTTGTTCGGGAATCAGGACGGGGCGCTGAGCTCCCTCGCACGTGGTCCCAGTTCTCGAGGCCCATGATGATGGGTGGTCTGGCCCGGTGTCGCGGGTCGGCGAGGTGGCTGGGTGGGCGCTGCGCCCAGGCGCCGTCACTTGACGGTGCCACGCGCCGCGCACGGAGGGAGCGCGGTGACGGAGCGAGTTCGGGATGCCCTGACCGGTTCCGCCGCGGGTCAGGGGCCGCTGGCGGGAATCAGGATTCTCGAGGCCGGCCACATCCTGGCCGGCCCGTACGCCTCGATGCTGCTGTCGGACCTCGGTGCCGAGGTCATCAAGATCGAGCCGCCGACGGGCGACATGTCGCGGCAGGTCGGCGAGGCCTACTTCGCCAGCCTCAACCGCGGCAAGCGCAGCGTCGTCGCCGACCTGACCACGCGGGAAGGCCAGGACCGGCTGCACGAGCTGACCGCGGGCGCGCACGCGCTGATCGTCAACCAGCGGCCGTCCGCGATCCGCAAGCTCGGGCTGACCTACGAGGCGCTCAGGCAGTACAACGAGAAGCTCGTCTGCGTCGCGATCACCGGCTACGGCCTGCGCGCCGGCGACGACCCGGCGTTCGACTACATCATCCAGGCGGCCACCGGCGTCGCGGCGCTCACCGGTGAACCGGACGGCCCGCCGACGCTGCCCGGCTACACGGCGGCGGACAACTCCGCGGGCCTGACCGCCGCGCTGGGCCTGCTCGCCCAGATCGTCTCCGGCCGGGGCGGGCAGGTCGAGGTGTCGCTGCGCGACGTCATGCTCTCCCAGCTCAACTACAAGGCGTCGGCGTACCTGAACGACGGCACCGAGCCGGTGCGCCACCCGTTCGGAGCGCACTCGTACTACGTGCCGGCGCAGCTGTTCCCGACCGCGGACGGTTTCATCGCCATGTTCCTGACGCACGACCGCTCCTGGCGGACGTTCGTGACGGAGGCCGGGATCCCCCCGGAGGAGGTCGCGGCCTTCCCGACGATGGCCGACCGGGCCGCGAGCCGCGAGGAGGTGGTGGCGATCGTCATCAAGGCACTGGCGGCGGACACAGCGCGCGGCTGGGAGGCGCGGCTGCGTCCCCAGGGCATCCCGATCGCCGCGGTCCGCTCCCTGCCCGACGCCCTGGCCGAGGCCCCCGAGGCCGTCGTCGACGCGGGCGGCGGCTTCCGTCTGATCGGCAGCCCTATCCGTGTCGACGGCTACGAACCGGCCTACGGCCCGCCCCCAGCTCTTGGCGAGCACGGCCGCGCCTGAACCGACCGCGTTACTCGTACTTGACGACGACCTTGTCCGACTCGGGGAGGCCCTGGCAGGTGAGCACGTAGCCGTCGGCGACCTCGTCGTCGGTCAGCGCGTCGTTCACCCGCATCGAGACCTCGCCCTCCTCGACGTGGGCCATGCAGGTCGCGCAGGTGCCGGACTCGCAGGAGAACGGCGGGGTGAGCCCGCCGCGGCGCGCGCTCTCCAGGAACGTCTCGCCGGGCCGGCGGGGAACCGTCACCTTCTTGCGGCCCAGGATGATCGTCACCGTGCCCTCGAGGACCTGGCTGGCCGCCGAGCCGGAGCCCTCGGCCCCGGTGCCGATGGCCTCGTCCTCCTCCGGAGGCAGCGGGGCCGTCACGCCGAACCGTTCGATGAAGATCTTCCCTGCCACGGGGATGGCGGCCTCGACCAGGTCCATGAACGGCGTCGGGCCGCAGATGTAGACGTCGGCGCCGGTGTCCTCGCCGAGGAAGACGCGGACCGCGTCCGCGTCCAGGAAGCCCTTCTCGACGTCCAGGTGACGGGTGACCGACAGCCGGCCCGGGTACCGCTCGGCCAGGTCGGCCAGCGCCTGCCAGAAGATCGCCGCAGGCTGGTCACGGTCGGCGCACAGGAGCCGGACCCGGCGGTTCGTCGTGGCGAGCGCGCTCTTGGCCAGGGAGATGACCGGGGTGATCCCGCTGCCGCCGCAGAAACCGATCAGCGGCGCGTCGGTCTCGCGAAGGCAGAAGACGCCGTGCGGCCTCGTCAGCTCGACCTCGTCGCCCTTGGCCAGGTTGTCGATCATCCAGTTCGACACCCGGCCGGCGGGGACTCGCTTGACGGTCACCGCGAGCTCGCCGTCTGTCTCCGGCGCGCTCGACATGGAGTAGCTGCGCAGCACTTCCTGGCCGTCGATCGTGACCTTGAAGGTGCAGAACTGGCCGGCGCGGTACTCCCACGGCCCCGCGACCGGGGCGAGCGCGAACGTCCGCGCGTCGGCCGTCTCCTCGATCACCCGGGTGACGGTCGCACGCTGGAACAGCGGAGGTCTCGGCATGTGACGACATCCTCTGGTATTAAGGTTCTAACTAGACGAGAATACAGTTTCCACCGACGAGACGGGAGCCTCTCCATGGTGGTCCTCGTCTTCGAGGAGCAGGAGTACAGCCAAGCCCGGCTGGACGCCCTGACCAGCGGGTTAGCCGATCGGCTCGCTGGCGGTAGGGTCCGTGCCGGTGACCGCGTGGCGCTGATGTCGTCGACCCGTCCAGAATTCATCATCGCTGTACGGGCCATCTGGCGGCTAGGTGCTTCCGTCGTGCTGCTCAGCCCCGCGTGGAAACGCGGCGACGTCGAGCACGCCCTGGCTGTCAGCCAGCCGGCACACGCCGTCGGTGACCACCCGGTGCTCGCCGAACTGATGCCGATGCTCCACCTGGACGAGCTCGTCGAGCTTACCGAGCCCACCCCGGTCGCCGCTCCCGGCGAGCGACCGGCCCCCGCCGAGGCATCCGCTCCCGGCGAGGCGGCGGCTCCCGACCCCGCCGCGGACGCGCTGTTCGTGTTCAGCTCCGGCACGACCGGGCTCCCGAAGGCCGTGCGGCACACCCACGGCTCGTTCGCCGCCGCCGTCGGCCACTGGCGCGACGTGCTCGGGATGACGGCGGCGGACCGTATCCAGGTCGCGACCCCGCCGTCGCACATCCTCGGCATCCTCAACATCGTCACCGCGCTCGAGACCGGGGCCTGGATGCGGCTGCACCGCCGCTTCAGCCTGGACGCGCTGCTGCGCTCGATCCAGGACGACCGGATCACCATCGAGATGGCGGTCGCCCCGATCGCGCTCGCGATGGCCTCACACCCGGACCTGGAGTCGTTCGACCTCTCGTCGCTGCGCTTCATCATGTGGGGCGCGACACCCGTCACGGCCAGCGTCGCAGAGACCGTCACCCGCCGGGCCGGGGTGCGGTGGCTCCCTGCCTACGGCGCGAGCGAGCTGCCTGTCCTCGCCTGCAACCCGCTCGAGGGCGCGCGGCTGGACAGCGTCGGGAAGGCCGCACCGGGCGTGGACCTCCGGGTCGTCGACCTGGAGACCGGCAAGCCGCTCGGCCCGGGGGAGACCGGCGAGATCCAGGCCCGCTCGCCGTCGCTGATGGCCGGCTACCTGCCAGAAGACGCCAACGCGGAGGCCTTCGACGACGGCTGGTACCGCACCGGCGACGTCGGCACCATCGACGACGACGGCTGGGTGCGGCTCACCGACCGGCGCAAGGAAATGATCAAAGTGCGCGGCTTCCAGGTCGCGCCCGCCGAGGTCGAGGCGGTGCTGCACGGCCACCCGGCGGTCGCCGACTGCGCCGTGTTCGGCGTGCCGGACGCGGCGTCCGGCGAGGTGATCGTCGCCGCCGTCACCCGTACGGCCCCCGCCTCGGCCCCCGTTACCGCCCCGCCCGGGCAGGCGGCGGACGTGTGGGCCGTCACGTCCGACGACGCGTTGGCCGCGGAGCTGCTCACTCTGGTCGGTACGCGGCTCGCGTCCTACAAGTGGCCGCGCCAGGTGGTGTTCGTCGCCGAGATCCCGCGGCTGCCCTCCGGCAAGGTGCTGCGCCGCGTCCTGCGCGACACGGCGCTCGCGCCGGAGTCGCTTCGGGGTGCCGGATGACCGCAGGCCCGGCTCCGTCCATGACGTTCAAGCGCTGCGCAACTGTCCTGGCCCGGAGGCGCCGGCCACGAGCGAAGCGAAGTGGCCCCCCGCAAACGCTTACACCGCTCGCAACGTTGAAGCGCTCCGCAACCGGGCTGGCCTGGAGGCGTGCCTCCGCGGAGGCCCGTCCACGAGCGAAGCGACGTGTCTCGACATGTGGGCCAGCTCGGATTGGTGAGGTGCAGCGGCAGGCGACCGTCCTGGCCCGGAGGCGTGCCTCCGCGGAGGCCCAGCCACGAGCGAAGCGACGTGGTTGGGCCGCAGCGGAGGTCGCCGGAGGGCACGTGAGCGGAGGAGGACGCCGCGCGGAGGTCCCCTCCGAGCGAAGCGAGGAGGGGGCCGGAGCGCGGCGCCCGGACGGAGCGAACCAGAAACAAGGAGCAGTATGGACGTTCGTCTGACGAGTGAGCAGCGCGAGCTGCGGGACGCGGCCGCCCGGCTCGCGGATGATCTCGGCCCCGGGTCCGTGCTCGACCTGGCCGACGACGACCGGGCGGCGCGGCTGGAGAAGGCGATCGCCGCGACCGGCTGGCGGACCCTGCGGTCCGACGGCGCCTCCGGTGTCGAGGTCGCCCTGGTCGCCGAGGAGTTCGCCCGCGGCCTGATCGACGTGCCGTTCGTCGGCCCGGTGCTGGCCGACGACCTGTACGCGCGGCTCACCGCGGCGGGTGAGCCCGCGCCCGAGGGCCTCGAGACGGCGGCGGCCGGCGCGGCCACGGTCGCGGTCGACGGCATCGCCGTCGACGCCAAGGGCCTGCGCGGCCTGCTCGCGCTCGAGGGCACCCAGGTGCTCGCCGGCGGCGTCGGGGTGACCGTCGAGGGCGTCGACCTGACCAGGCTCACCGGCGAGGTCGCCGGCCCGCTCACGGCGGTCGGCGAGCTCGACGCCGAGGCAGCGCTGCGGTGGCACGCGCTCGCGCTCGTCGCGACCGCGGCCGACATGCTGGGCGCCGCCCGCGGCGCGCAGGCCCTCGCCGTCGAGTACGCCAAGGTGCGCCAGCAGTACGGCCACGCCATCGGCTCGTACCAGGCGATCGCCCACCTGCTCGCCGAGGCGCTCGCCCTCGTCGAGGGGTCGGTGAGTGTGCTGCGGCACGCCGCGTGGGCGGTCGACGAGCTGTCGGCTGTCGAGGCGGTCCAGGCCGCGCTGGTCGCGAAGGTCTACACCGAGCGCGCCGCCCGCACCATCTGCGAGACCTCGATCCAGGTGCACGGCGGCATCGGCAACACCTGGGAGTGCCTCGCGCATGTCTTCCTGCGGCGCGTGCTGACGTCCGCGGAGCTGTTCCCGGCCAGTCTTGAGGAGATCGACCTTGGACTTTCGTGACTCCCCGGAAGAGGCCGCGTTCCGCGCGCGGCTGCGGGCATGGCTGGCCGAGCACGCCGGTGAGTTCAAGGCGTCCGGCGACGACTACTGGCACCAGGCCGGGCGGTGGCACACCGCCCTCTACGAGGGCGGCTTCTTCGGCCTGTCCTGGCCGAAGCGGTTCGGCGGGCACGATCTGCCGCCGGTCTACGACGTCATCCTCGACGAGGAGCTGGCCATCGCCGGCGCCCCGCCGCGGCCGAGCCTTGGCTACCTGGCGCACGGCCTCGGCCGGCACGCCAGCGAGGAGGTGCAGCAGCGCTTCCTGCCCGGAATGATCAACGGGACCGAGCGGTGGTGCCAGGGCTTCAGCGAGCCGGGCGCCGGCTCCGACCTCGCCTCGCTGACCACCCGGGCCGAGCTCGACGGTGACGAGTACGTCATCCACGGCCACAAGATCTGGACGAGCTACTCCGACGTCGCCGACCTGTGCCTGGTGCTCGCCCGCACCGACCCGGACGTGCCCCGGCACAAGGGCGTCTCCGGCTTCATCGTCTCGATGCACCAGCCGGGCGTCGAGCAGCGGCCCCTGAAGATGATCAACGGGGTGTCGGCCGAGTTCGGCCAGGTCGTCTTCGACGGCGCCCGGGTGCCGGCCGCCAACATGGTCGGCAAGCCCGGCGACGGCTGGAAGCTCGCGATGACCGTCGTCGGTCACGAGCGCGAGCCGTCGACGCTGGGCTTCTCCGCCCGCTACGGCAAGCTCGTCCGCTCGCTCGCGCAGACGGCCGACGCCGCCGGCGGGAAGGTGCCCGACGACCTGCGCTGGGCGGCGGTGCAGGCCGAGATGCTGCGGCTGCACGTGCGCCGGCGGCTGTCCGAGCAGCTCGACGGCGTCACGCACACCTCGGACGGCTCGCTGGACAAGCTGCTCATGACCTGGGTCGAGCAGTCCGTGGGCCACGCGGCGCTGGCCGTCACCGGCACCAGGGACCGGGAGAACCTCGAGGCCTATCTGTACAGCCGGGCGCAGAGCGTCATGGGCGGCACGTCCCAGATCCAGAAGAACATCATCGCAGGCCGCATCCTCGGCCTGCCGACGAGCTGACCTGGCCGGAAGGGACGGACAACGATGTCGGACAACCTGTACGACCTGCCGGACGAGATCCAGGTCCGGGCCGACGGCCCGATCCGGATCATCACGCTGAACCGGCCGGACAACCTCAACGCGGTGAACCACGAGCTGCACCTCGGCCTCGCCAAGGTGTGGACGTTGCTGTCGGAGGACCTGGAGGCCAGGGCCGCGGTGATCACGGGCGCCGGGCGGGCGTTCTCGGCCGGCGGTGACTTCGCCTACCTGAAGCGACTGAGGGATGACCCCGATCTGCAGCGGCTGACGATCATGCACGGCCGGGAGCTCGTGCTCGGCATGGCGCGCTGCCGGGTGCCGGTCGTCGCCGCGGTCAACGGGCCGGCGGCCGGCCTCGGCTGCAGCCTGGTGGCGCTGTCCGACATCGTCTACCTGGCCGAGCGGGCGTACCTGCTCGACCCGCACGTGCAGGTCGGCCTGGTGGCGGCCGACGGCGGCCCGCTCACCTGGCCGCTGCACACGAGCCTGCACTGGGCGAAGGAGTACGCGCTCACCGGCGCGAAGATCCCCGCCGAGCGGGCACTGCAGATGGGTCTGGCGAACCACATCGTCGCCGACCCGTTCGGCGAGGCCCTCGAGTGTGCGAAGAAGATCGCCGGCCTGCCCCGCCAGGCTGTCGAGTCGACGAAGCGGCTGCTGAACATCCACCTGGAACGGGCGGTGATGGCGAGCCTCGACTACGCGACGAACGCCGAGGAGCAGTCGTTCAAGACGCCAGACTTCGCCGCCATCGTCGAGAAGCTCAACGCGAACAAGGGGTGACGACCGGTGCGACGCACGGTCTACGGACCTGAGCACGAGGCATTCCGAGCGGCGGTCCGGACCTTCTTCGAGAAGGAGGTGGTCGCCCACTTCGACGAGTGGGAGGAGCGCGGCATGCCGCCGCGCGACTTCTACAACAAGTGCGGCGACCTCGGCATCCTGGGGCTGGGCATCCCGGAGGAGTACGGCGGCGGCGGCGCCTCGTACCTGTTCAACGCGGTCGTCGCCGAGGAGGCCGGCCGCCTGGGCCTGGGCCTCGGCCCGCTGCGCATCCACTGCGACATCAGCGTGCCGTACTTCGTCGACCACGCGAACGAGGAGCAGCGGTCCCGCTGGCTGCCTGGCCTGGCCAGCGGCGAGCTGGTCTGCGCGCTGGCCCTCACCGAGCCGGGGGCGGGCTCCGACCTCGCGGGCCTGTCGGCGAGCGCCCGCCTCGAGGGCGACGAGTACGTGGTGAACGGCTCGAAGACGTTCATCACCGGCGGCCTGAACGCCGACGTCTTCCTGACCGCGGTGAAGACCGACCCGGCCCAGCGGCACGCCGGCCTGTCGCTGCTCGTCATCGACGCGAAGACGCCGGGCGTCTCCCGGGGCGGGAAGATGAAGAAGATCGGCCTGCACATCCAGGAGGCCTGCGAGATCTTCTTCGACGACGTCCGGGTGCCTGCGGCCAACCTGCTGGGGGAGGCGGGCCAGGGGTTCACCTACCTGACCTCCCACCTGCCGCAGGAGCGGATGTCTATCTCCGTCAACGCGCAGGCCTCGGCCGCGTCCGTCGTCCAGCAGACCGTCGACTACGTGAACGGCCGCAAGGCGTTCGGCAAGACGATCGGCCACTTCCAGAACACCAAGTTCGTCCTGGCCGGCTGCGCGACCGAGGTCGAGGCCGGCTGGGCGATGCTCGACCGGGCACTGACCGCGCTCGACGCGGGCGAGCTCACCCCGACGGACGCGGCGAAGGTCAAGCTGTTCGTCACCGAGATGCAGGGCCGCGTCACCGACGCCTGCCTGCAGCTGTTCGGCGGCTACGGATACATGACCGAGTACCCGGTCGCCCGGGCCTGGGCCGACGCCCGGGTGGGACGCATCTACGGCGGCTCCAGCGAGATCATGAAGACCATCATCGCCAAGGACCTCGGCCTGTGATCGACCAGCACGAATTCCGGATCATGGCTCTGACCAGGCTAGCTACACCCGGCATGATCTAGCCACGTCTCGCGGTGTCTCGCGTGCGCGACGGTCCAGAGACGGTCCAGCCCGGTCCGAAGACTGATCGGCGCCACGCGGGACCGTCGCGACCGACGGCGACAGTGAGTGACAAGCCCCGATTCGGGGGCATCCCCCAGGCCCGGCGCCCCAGACGTCCGCGATCTACGCTGGCATTGAGGTGTGCAACGCGAACGCCCCTCCCAGCCGAGACCGGGAGGGGCGTTCGTCGTCTTCGGCTCAGCCGACCGTCGGCCCCGTCGCGGTCTCTACAACGTCCGCTGACACCCCGCCGGGTCCTGCTCCAGTCACCTTCGAGGCGCCACCCATGCTCGGCGAGCCGCTTGTCAGCAAGTTCGCAGAGCGTGGGGAAGCCGGCCTCGTAGTCGGCTGGGAAGCCGCCAGGATTGGAGAGCCAGGTCGACTTCTCGTTGCTGACCAACCTGGCAGCGGCGCCGATCTCCGACAAGGGGTAGCGCCGCAATTCTGGCGCACCGGTCTAGGGTGTCCTCCGCTACGACAACTGGGGGGCGTTGGCGTGAATTAAGGGCGTGCTGGACGAGGACGGGCAGGTTCGCTGCCCAAAGTGCGGCTCCACCAGTCACCGACTGAAGGGGTCGTACACGGTGCGTCCAAGTGCTTCGAGGACGCCCACGCAGTCGGTTCCGATCCCTCGGTAGTCCTGGGGGGTCGCGTCGCTACCCCAAGAAGACCGACACGAACTGCTGGTTAAGCGCGCCGTTGCCGTACCACCCGTCAATCGGCGCGCCCGGCCACAGGCTGTCGCCGTAGACGTCGGCGTAGAGCCCGCTCCAATAGTTGCGCAGCTGGAAGGTCCCGTCCGCCGCGACCTGGAACTGCCACAGCTCGGTGAACCGGCCGTCACACGGCTCCTGCGTCAGGGTGTGGCCGACTACTCCGTCGAAGTTGAGGCAAAGCCCGCTCTTCTTGTTGACGACCTGGCCTTGGTTGCCGGTCAAGAACAGCGCCCAGCGCTGGTTGTCGCCGCCGTTGCTGGACCACTGGATGACCTGGGCGCCGGGCGCCGTCGACCCCCCGTTGACGTCCAGAGTGAGCCCGGACCTCACGGACTTGAACTGGTAGTAGGGCGACGCGGCCCGAGCGGGAGAGGCGACGCCGAGAACAACGGCGGCCATGCTGATGGCCAGGACGGATGCGAGAAGCCCCCGACGCCGGCGGCGACCACGCTGAGCGCCCGCGCTCCTGGCCTGGTCCTCGCCGCACGCCCGCCGACGCAATACTGTGGACATTTGCCGTGATCTCCTCGCTACTTGCCGTCCCACCGTTGGGCTGGTGGCTGCAGTGTTCCGGCAACGCGCCGAATCACTTGTCCGCTCCTGGACACCAGCGGATGGCCGACGCCACGGCGACTAGATCATCAATAGCGCCAATGGCGACACGGGACCTCCTCGACCCCCGAACTGACCGTCGAGGAAGCGGCGAAGCGCCTCGGCACCTAGTCGCGGACGGTCCGCCGCTACCTGTCGCCGTCCAGTGGCGAGTTGTCCCGCCTCGGCGACGGGGTCAGCGAGAAGGCGGTCCGTGCCTACCGGATGCGCCGTACCGAGTCGGTCCGCCGTACCCGCTTCCGTCGGTCCTCGCCCAACGTCGTCCACCACGCAGCCTGAGCCTCAAGGGGCTGTCAGCCGGGCGGTGGCGGGACGCCGAAGTTCGCTATCCGCTCGATCGCATCCGCGAGTCTCGCGACCAACGGGTCCATGCTGCTGGCCGTCTTGTCGCTGTTGGCCGCCTTGCCGAGCCTGTCCAGCCGATGTGTCAACGCCAGGATCGCGAGTGTCTGCGCGTAGGCGATCTTCTCGGCTGGTTCGAGATCTTCCAGCTCGATCGGTTCGAGAATCTGCACGGCCTCCCAGTGGCCGTTGACGATCGTGCCTGCGAGGCGGGCGTCCCTCTCCTCGTCGGTCTCGGGACGTGGGCGGCGGAACCGACCCGGCATGCAAGCCCCCTCGACGTCCCTACCCGCGGCGTGATGTCCCTCCGGCGATTGGTTGACCTGCCAGCCTGGTCTTGCGTCAGCGGGCAGTCTCACCTGGCTTGATCACATACAGCTTGATGTCGGTCAGCGCCTCGACCTGCGTGCCTGCTGGCGGGTCTTGGCGGACGACGACCCAGTTCCGGTCCCACAGCTGCATCCGGCCCTGCCCGGTCGCGTCGATTGATGTGGACCGCAGCGGTGGGAACAGGGTTTCCTGCGCGGACTGGAGATCGCTTCCGACGACGTTCGGAACGGCGACGAGTTCGGGTGTGGCATTCGCGGTCGGCTGGGCGACTGGCTGCGTCGAGGCGACAGTGACCGCCGAAGTAGCCGGTGCTGGCGTCGTCGTCAGTGTGGCTGTCGGTGTCGGTGTCGGTGTTGCACTGGCGGACGACTTGCCATCACCCGAGCTGGCGATGGCGGCGACACAGGACACGAACAGCAGGGCGACGACTCCGAGGGCGGCCCATAGGGGCCAGCGTCGCTTCCATGATGGGCGGGGCGGCGGGCCGGATGGTGGCTGGTTGCCGTAGGCGGGTGGGTAGCCGCCGGTCTGTTGGTAGGGCTGTGTGTAGCCCGGACCTTGGTAGCCGTGACCTTGGTCGTGGGTGCCGTAGTGCGTCATCCCCGTGTCCCCCTGTGATCGATCGGGGACACGCTAACCCATGATTTCTTCACCGACAGTGATCTGGGTGGGCGGGTGGAGGCGGCAAGGTGGGTGGCCGCCACCTGCTCCGCCCTCCTAATCGCCAAGGGCGTCCGCCTTTAGCGGCACCCGCCCGCCGGTCCGTCCCGCGCGTCGGGGCGGGCCGGTCGCGTTCATGTAGGTCGCCGAGCCTGCGACCAGGCGCCCGGGACTGCGAGTTCAGCCGGGCGGCGACCGGTCCAGCCGGTAGAGAATCTGGTCCTTCCACGGCCCGACGCTGCCGTGCCCAGTGACCGTGAAGCCGACCTTCTCCGCGACCCGCTGAGAGGCGATGTTGGCGGGGTCGATGATCGAGATGAAGTGGTCGTCTGGCAGGGTCGACCAGCCCCAGGCGATGGCCGCGGCGGCGGCTTCGGTCGCCAGGCCCTGGCCCCACAGGTCCCGGCGGATTGACCAGGCGGCCTCGACCGCGGGCCATTCGAAGGCGGCATACAGTCCAGCGCGGCCGATGAACTCGCCGGTCGCCCGAAGCTCGACGGCCCACATCCCGTAACCGCGCAATGCCCACATGCCGATCAAATGGCTGACCAGGCGCCAGGTTCCGGCGGTGTCGAAGGTGCCGCCGTTGTGGCGCATCGTTTCCTCGTCGGCGTTCATCGCCGAGTAGGGGGCGATGTCGTCCGGGTGCCAGGCGCGAAGGAGTAGCCGGTCGGTGGTGACGGTGGGGACCGTGAAGGATGCGCTCGCCGTCGATGCAGGGGCAGTCATGACGTCTGGCCGGCGGTGAGGGCGAGCATCGCTGGCGCCTCGCGAAGCCGGCCGCGCAGCTCGGCGACGGCCTGGACCGACCGGTGCGGCGCCATGACGCTGGCTAGCTCGCCGGCCCGGGCCCACACGCTGTACGTCGGGCGATCGGCGACCATGTCGAGTGCCCGGGAGACTGTGTCGGCCGCCGCGGCGATGTCGGCTCCGAGCAGTGCGCGGGAGTGGGCAAGCAGCGCGTTGGCGTGCATTTCATAGGGAGCGTCGGACCTGGTGTCGTATGCGGCGACGGACCCGGCTGTGATCGGCAAAGCCTCCTCATGCCGGCCGAGTCGGGCGAGGGTGCCGCCGGCGATGAGCATCCCCCAAGCAGTGCCGTAGGGCTCGCACGACGGCTCGGGTGCGCTGGGAATCGGCGACCGCTCCATCAGTTCCAGGGCGCGCATCGCCCCGGTGTCGTCTCCGAGGGCGCCGAGCGCGCGCGCTTCATAGGCGGCGAGGACCGCCGTGTCGTAGGAATACCCCCAACGGCGGCCGTCGACAGCGACCGCGGCGGCCTCCCGATAGTCCCCGGCATAGAAGTGGAGGGTGCTCCACATGCCTGTGACGGCGGAGGAGAGTGCCGGATCGCCAGTACCAACGGCGTGTTCCTCGGCGAGCTCAAGGAAGGTGGCCGATCCGGCTGTGTCGCCCGTGTTGAAGAACAGCCGGCAGAGCAGGTAGGCGAGCTGGCCGGCCGCGACGCGGAACGCGGGGCGGAGGCGGTCCGACTTCCAGGCGTCCGCGACGATCCCCTCGGCGAGGCGCCAATGCTGTCCGACGATGGGGGTCAGCGCTGAGTGCGGAGTGGCTCCGTACGTGTCAGTCACGGTGCGGATGGTGTGCTGGAGGAGGAGCAGGTCACTGCGGCCCGGGGTCGTCCGGCCGGTCCGGATCCGGACGGTTAGCTCGCCGGCGCTGGCAACCAGTCCCGCAAGAAGGTCTCGACGGTCCGTCGGACTCACCTCCGTTAGCTGCCCGCCTACCAATGTCTGCCTGTGGCGGCCTAGTTCGCCACCGGTTCGGTAGTACGCGTCGAGCTTTTCGCAGAGCGCCGGCGATGGCACCTCGGTGTCCGTCTCGGCCCGGGAGATCGCTGTCCGATCGTGCAGAATCGCCGCCGCCAGCGCGGCCTGGCTCTTGTCGCCGCGTAGTTCGCGGATCCGGGCGGCCAGTTCCGCACGACCATCCTGCCCCATGCGAACCCCCGCCTTGCCTGTGCGGACTGTGCTGACACCGCACATCACAGCACAGCACGGTTACACGTCTAGCGACTATTCGAACACTGCCTGACAGTGGTCGTGCCGGCAACGGCGCCGGCAACGGCACGGACAGTTCGGGAGGCGCCGATGGACCAAATATCCGAACTGGCCGAGCCATCACGGCACCGGACCACCCTCCCGGCCGGCGCTCCGGCCGCGGGTGGTGCTGACGGCCGGGGAGATCCCGATCTCCCCGGCCACCCGGACGACGAGCCGCTGATCGTCAACCTCTGGGGACTGACGATCTTCGACAACCACGGTCGAGTCCTCTGCACCCTCGCACCGTTCTACTCACGCACAGGAGCGGAGACGTACGCGGAGGGCCTGAAGATGCTGCCCGCCTGGGAAGTCGGGCCGTTCCAACTGCTGCGGCTCCGCCCGGCTCAGACCCGACCCGTCGAACGAGCCCCCTCCCCCCACCGGCTCGGGCCCGCCCGGGTGCCATCACCCCCCGGGCGGGCGCGACACCACCAGGAGGCACCATGACCACCCTCGCCCCACCTGCCCCGACAACACAGCCCACAGCCGAGCAGCATCACGGCCATGAACTTGTCGACCCGGCGCTGTTCGCCCGGGTCGCGGCCCGGGTCGCCGCCGACCATCCGGATCACGCCGAGCTGGCTGACCGGATCGTCGACCAAGCTTTGGCGTTCCTCGGCACGTGCGCGGACCGCGGCCCCCAGGGGCTCGTCCCGTCGCCGCTGGTGGACGTCGGCTGGCACACGTTCATCCTCTTCACCCGCGACTACGCAGCCTTCTGCGCCCGCGTCTGCGGCCGGTTCATTCATCACGTGCCTGTCGACCCGACCGTCGATGAACGCCCAGCCGGTGGCCAGGTCGCTACGATCGCCGCGATGAAGGCATCCGGTTTCGTCGTCGACCCTGACCTGTGGACGACAACCGCGAAGCGCAGGTGCGACCCGGACGACTGCGGTGCCTCCGGCTCGGACGGCAACGAGAACCGAGACACCCGGACCGACCAGGACGACGACTAGGAATGCGACCTCCCATGCGATGGGATGACCTGCCTCCGCAGGTCCGCGAGGCGGTCGAGGCGCAGACAGGGCCGGTCACGTCCACCAAACCGGTGGACGTGGGCAACGGCTGCGACCTCGCCGTGGTTGCGGAAACAGCCGGCCGCCGGCTGTTCGTCAAAGCGGTCGAGGGCGACGGCCGACGGGCGCGATGGCTGTCAAACGAGCACGAATCAGGGCACTTGGCCGCCGGGGTCGCCCCGACGCCGTTGTTCGCCGTCGACACGGCGGGCTGGCTGCTCGTCGCGTTCGACCATGCGGACGGCCGTCCGGCGGATCTCACCCCCGGCTCCGCGGACCTACCGCGTATCGGTGAGGTGCTCGACGAACTTGGCCGGCGATCCGGTGACGGGCTACGCCCGTTGTCGGACCGGTGGCGACGCTCCGCTTGGTGGGATGACCTGCGTTCCCTGCCAGCCGACGCAGTCCCTGGGTTCGACGTCGCGATGGCCGCCACGTTGGCCGTCGGTGTGAGCGACGCGGTCGCCGGCGACCGGCTCTTGCATACCGATCTGCACGCCCACCAGTTCCTCGTCGCCCACGACCGGATCTGGGTGGTCGACTGGGGCTGGCCCGCGCAGGGCGCCCCCTGGGTCGACGCCGCGTTCATGGCGATCCGGCTCATCGGCGCGGGCCACAGCCCGACCGAGGCCGAACAGTGGGCAGCCGGGCTCGCCTGCTGGACGGTCACCCCGGAAGCGCTGACCGCGTTCGCCAGCCAGGTTGCCGGGCTATGGACTTACCGGGCAGTCGAGTCGAGTGACCAGGCGATGAGATGGCGAGCGGCGCTCGCACGCCGGTACGCAGCGAGCAGAATGCCGGCGCTGACCACGTAGCGCGCTGGCCGGTCGCCGCCACCGGCCGAGCCTGGCTTGAGTTCATGAAAGGGCCCGCCCGGGTGGCACCCCGGAACGGGCCGCGACGCTGTCAGGAGCGCCGATGGAACGTGATGCATCACGCCCGACCACCGAAGCTGCGGTCGGCCGATCATCCGGGCCGCCCGGGCGGCGACCGACCGGCTGAGCAGGTACCGACCGCCGACGATCGTGGCCCGGCCACCGGGCCCACGCCACCCGTCGCGGTGAGTTGGTGAGCCGGTCAGTCGGTCGGTGGTGGTCATGGGTCGATCACGGGTGCGAGGGCGCCGCGTACGGCGGCGGTGACGTCGGCGTCCGACGCGTCGACGTACATCTCCGAGGGCGGCCCGGTGTCGAAAGAACCGTAGGTGGTGTAGCTGATCGTGCTGGGGCAGTTCGGGCCGTTGACCTGCACCCTGAGGTCGGACACCAGGCGCCCGGTCTGGACCTCGTAGACGCGGACCGGCACCGCGATCTTCTTGAATGCCACGTCCTTGGAGCCGAACACGCCGAAGCTCGTCTCGTACGAGCAGGTCCGAACCGTGTCGCCGTACTCCTTCGCGCCGGCGCAGACCACGAGCACCGCGTCGGCGACGTCGTCGGTCAGCCATTCGGCGGGCAGTTGGCCGACGTAGGTGTTGTCGCCGCGCAGGAGGGTGCGATACGGCCCGTCGCCGCCATGCGGAGCCGCGCCACTGTACGGCGCCGGGTTGGTGCAGTAGGCGGGCTGCCCGCCGCCGGAGCCGGTTCCCAACAGCTCACGGACGTGGGCCAGCTCGACCTGCTGGGTCGCCTTCCTGATCCCATCGGTGGCCTTGCCGGCGAGCTTGTCGCCCGGGTACTGGTCAAGCAGCCGCTGGTACTGGGTGCGTGCCGGCTCCCAGTCACTGGAGGCCAGGAGACTGTCGCCGCAGCCGACGATCGCCGCGGGTGCCAGCCGGGGGACGACGCCGGTGGCACGGTCCAACATGTCGGCGGTCGGTTTCCTCGCGCGCAGCCCGTCGAGGATCGTCTCCGTGTCGCAGGCGTCGTGGACGGGGAGGCGGTCGAGGAATCCGCTCAGAACGCCCTCGACCAGGCGCTCGTGGCCCGGCGCGTCCGCGAGGACTCCCGACAGGCCGCTGAAACCCTGTGTCAGTGCGCTCTTGTCGCCGTCCAGAGCGTCGTCGAACTGGGCGGCGGCGACTCGGAGCCGTGCGCACACCCGCCCGGTGGCGTCGCCGCTGGCCGCTCCGGGCGCGTCGGCCAGATAGTGGGCCGCCGACCTGCGGTCCAGGGCCGCCGTCGCCTTTCCGCAGTCGCCGTCCCGGACCGCCCCCGCCAGGTCGCTGTTGATCCGCGCGACGTCGAGACGGAGAAGGACGACGGCCGCGAGCACCGGGAGCGCGAGGGCGAGCGCGGTGACCAGCCGCGTTCTTCCGCCCGCCCTCCGCCGGCGCCGTGGCCATCCGCCCGCCAGAAACCAGCCATGCGCGACAAGGGCCAGCCACCATGCCAGGAAGACGAGCTCGAACCACACCGTCTGAATCGCCGAGGCGAGAAGGATGACGAGTACGAGCGTCACCAGGCCGACGGCGGCCGCCCGCCGGCGCCAGCCCAGCATCACGTATCCGACGCACAGCAGGGAGGCATTTCCGATCGCGACGGCCAGCGGACTGCGGCTGGGGGGTAAGGAGCCGCGCTGGTCGGGGGAGTCGCCCGCGGGACCGGCACCCGTGCGTCCGCCGTTTCCGGGAGCATTCGACGAGTCAGGCCGCTCAGGCAGATCCATGGGTCCCCCCACCGGCCAATCCGTTCGCTCCGTTCCGCGTACATATCGTCCCGTATGCGGCGCAACGGTGGCGAGGCGAACGGACAACGTTGCTGTGTCGGGAAGCGGACGGCCACGGATCGGCGCCCAGCGCTTCCATAACGAGCCCGGAGGGGATACGGGGCTGGCCTCGCGTCAGGCGGAGCCCTCGACGAAGGGGTAGATGCGGGTGAAGTCGACCCCCGGCTCGGCCTCGGCGAAGTGCTTCCAGATGTCCTCGGTCGTCGCCCCCACGGTGTCCGGAGTGGCGGCCTCGCGGACCTCGGCCAGGTAGAGGCGGACGTCCTTGGCCATGAGGGTGTTGGCGAAGCCGGAGCCGTAGCGGCCGGTGAGGACGTCGTTCGGGAACTTGTCGTCGGTGGCGGCGCTGCGGCCGCTGGAGGTGTTGAGGACCTCGATCATGGTCTTCATGTCGAGGCCCGCCCTGACGCCGAACGCGACGGCCTCGCTGGTGGCGGCCAGCGCCGTGGCGGACAGGAAGTTGTTCGCGAGCTTCAGCGCCTGGCCGAGGCCGGCGCGGTCACCGACGCGGCGGATCTTGTCCGACAGGCCGGCGAGCACAGAGTAGACGGCCTCGACGGCCTCGTCGGTGCCCGCGTACATGACCGCCAGTTTGCGGGCCCTGGCGCCGGCCACGCCGCCGGACACGGGCGCGTCGACGTAGCCGATGCCGGCGGCGGTGAGCAGCTCGGTGATACGGCCGGCCGCGGCGACACCGATCGTCGACGTGTCGATGATGTGGGCGACGCGGCGGTCGGCCGCGCCGGCGACCTCGGAGGCGACCTTCTCGGAGACGGTGCCGTCCGGGAGGCTGAACACGACGATGTCGGCCTCGCGCGCCACCTCGGCCAGGTCGGCCGCGAACCGGGAGCGCTCGGGTGCCCGGTCCGGGCCGGCCACGTCGAAGGCGACGACGTCGAAGCCGTACCTGACGAGGTTGTCGGCGAGTGCGGCGCCCATGTTGCCGAGGCCGACGAAGCCAACCGTCGGGGAGGTCATAGTCACGCCCCTTCGCCGGGCGCGGACCCGCTGTCCGAAGCGGCGGCCGTCTCCTGAGCGGCCTCCTGGGCGGCGCGGTCGGCGCGCACCTCGCGCAGGGCACGGCGGGCGGAGATCGCCGCCGGCGCGCCGCAGTAGGCGGCGACCTGGAAGAGCAGCTCGTCCAGCTCGGCGTCGGTCACACCGGTCCGCGCCTGCGCGCTGGCATGCAGCCGGAACTCCTCCATCCGGCCAAGAGCGGCGGTCATCGCCAGCACCAGCAGGCTGCGGTCCCGGTTGGAGAGGGCTCCGCCGCGAGTCCAGACGCCCCAGGCCTGGCGGGTGATGTGGTCCTGGAACTCCCGCGCGACCGGATCGGTCTCGCCTGTCTGCCGGTCGACGTAGGCGTCGCCCAGCATGGCCCTGCGCAGCGCGTACGCGGCGCTCAGCGCATCGTCCACGGTGGTGCTCCTTCGTGTTAGCCCAGAGAGAGGCTGATGGTCTTGGTCTGGGCGTAGTCGTGCAGGGCCTCGAGGCCCTTCTCGCGGCCGTAGCCGCTGTTCTTGTAGCCGCCGAACGGGGTCTCGATGGTCAGCGGGCCTCCGTTGACGGCGACCTGGCCGGCCTGGATCCCCTCGGCGAGCCGCAGCCCGCGGGCGATGTCACCGCTCCAGACGCTCGCGACGAGGCCGAAGTCGGTGTCGTTCGCCACGGCGAGCGCCTCCGCCTCGCTGGCGAACCGGCGGGTCACGAGGACCGGCCCGAAGACCTCCTCGTGGGCGAGCTGGTGCGTCGGCGGTACGTCGGCGTAGACGGTCGGGCGCACGTACTGGCCGGCCGCGCCTGGGCCGTCGTCGTAGGCGGCGCCCCCGGTCAGCGGGGTGAGGCCGTCCCGCGAAGCCTCCGCGAAGGCGGCGAGGACCTTGGTGAACTGCGCCTCGGTGATGATCGGGCCGAAGTCGACGCCCGGCCGGAGCTTCTCGAGCCGTTCGACGACGCGCGCGACGACCTCGTCATGGACCGAGTTCTCGACGAGCAGGCGGGTCGTGGCCGAGCACACCTGGCCGGAGTTCGCCTGGATCGCGCCGGCCGCCGCCGCGGCCGCCCGGTCGAGGTCCGCGTCGGCGAAGACGACGACCGGGGACTTGCCACCGAGCTCCAGCGTCACCGGGATCAGCCGGTCGCCCGCGACCCTGGCCAGGTGGCGCCCGGTGGGAACGGAGCCCGTGAACGCCACCTTGCGTACCAGCGGGTGGGTGGCCAGCGGGCTGCCGACGTCGGGCCCGGTGCCGGTGACCACGTTGAGCAGGCCGTCCGGCAGCCCGGCCTCGGTCGCGAGCCGGGCGAGCAGCACCGTCGACGTCGAGGTGAACTCACTCGGCTTGGCGACGACGGCGTTGCCGACGGCCAGCGCCGGGGCGAGCGCGCGGCTTGCCTGGTTCAGGGGCAGGTTCCACGGGGTGATCGCGCCGATGACGCCGTAGGGCTCGAGCCGGGTGTAGGCGTGCGCCCCGGCGCCGAGGTCGATCGTGCGGCCGTGCAGCGCGCGCAGCACCCCGGCGTAGTACCGGAAGTACGCGACCGACATGTCGATCTCGAGCTTCAGCTGGCCGTCGGTCTTGCCGGTGGCGGCCCGCTCCAGCTCGGTGAGTTCCCCCGCCCCCGCCGCCATCGCGTCGGCGACCGCGTGCAGGATGTCCGCGCGCTCGCCCGCGGGCCGGGCGGCCCACGCGGGCCAGGCGGCCGCCGCCGCGGCGACGGCGAGCTCGACGTCGGCCGCCGTGCCGGCGGCGATCTCATCGCCCGGTTCGCGGGTCGCCGGGCTGCGGGTGGAGAAGTAGGCCCCACCCGCGGGGGGCACCGCCGCGCCGTTGATCCAGTGCTCGTGCCGCCGCGGTGCCGCGGCGGGCGCGCTCGTCGCGCTGGCGGCCGTGTCCGTGGTGTCGGTGATGCTCACCGGGCTACCTTCCCTTCCACACCGGCGCGCGGCTTTCGGCGAACGCCCGGGCGCCCTCCTGGGCGTCCTCGCTCACGAACACCGCGTCGATCTCCGCCGGGTCGGCCCAGCGCCGCTCACCCATCATCTTCTTCGTGACCTCGACGCCGAGCGGGCCGTTGGCTGGTCGGCGCTGTTCTCGTGGAGGGAAACTAGCTTCTCATCCTACGAGAATCAACGATGTAATCGATCTTCGGTGTCGCTTCTGGCCCCACGCGCGGCCCGGTTCGCGCTGGTCGAGGGCTCGCGGCCTCTGGGGAGCGGCCTGGGGCCCGGGTCGGGACGTTTGACGCGGCGGCGCCCCGCGTGAAAATCTGGCACTCAAGTCTGAGAACGTGATTCTCCTAACCTGGCTGGTCTTATCCTGGCTGGGCTCGAAGGGAAGAGGTGAGCGCCTCCATGCTGACCCTCAAGGCTGCGGGCCTGCTGGACGTCGACCACGGGGAGATCATCCGGCCTGGGATCCTCAAGGTCGACGGCGAGTACATCGTCGGCCTGGGCGGTCAGCCCGAGGGTGAGGTCATCGACCTCGGCGACCTGATCCTCGTGCCCGGTCTGATGGACATGGAGCTCAACCTCCTGATGGGCGGCCCCGGTGAGAACCAGTTCACCGGGCAGATGCGCGACGACCCGCCGCTGCGGATGATGCGCGCCACCCAGAACGCCCGCCGCACCCTGCGGGCCGGCTTCACCACCGTGCGCAACCTCGGCCTGTTCTGCAAGACCGGCGGCTACCTGCTCGACGTGGCGCTGATGAAGGCGATCGACTCCGGCTGGGTCGACGGCCCGCGGATCGTGCCCGCCGGCCACGCCATCACCCCGACGGGCGGCCACCTCGACCCGACGATGTTCGGTCAGTTCGCCCCGCACGTCCTGCAGCTCACCGTCGAGGAAGGCCTCGCCAACGGCGTCGACGAGGTCATCAAGGCCGTCCGCCACCAGATCAAGCACGGCGCCCAGGTCATCAAGATGTGCGGCTCCGGCGGCACCATGACGCTTACCGGCCCGGCGGGCGCGAAGCACTACTCCGACGCGGAGGTGCTCGCGATCACCGACGAGGCGCACCGGCGCGGGCTGCGGGTCGCGGCGCACACCCACGGCTCGGAGGCCGTGACCCAGATGGTCGAGTGCGGCGTCGACTGCATCGAGCACGCCTTCATGATCGACGACGACACGATCAACCTGATGGTCAAGCGGGGCACCTACCTGGTCGCGACTCAGGCGCTGATCGACGGCATGGAAGTGCTCAAGTCCTCCGACCCGCGGATCCAGGCGAAGGCCGCCCGGGACTGGCCGAAGGCCAAGGCGTCGATCCGCAACGCCATCGAGGCCGGCGTGAAGATCGCCATCGGCTCCGACGCGCCTGCGATCCCGCACGGGAAGAACGGCAACGAGCTGGTCACCATGGTCGAGCGGGGCATGACGCCGCTGCAGGCGATCCAGGCCGCCACCATCGTCGGCGCCGACCTCATCGACGTCACCGACCGGGGCCGGCTGGGCGAGGGCCTGCTCGCCGACGTGATCGCCGTCCGCGACAACCCCCTCGAGGACATTCGGGTCTTCACCCGCGTCCCCTTCGTGATGAAGGGCGGTAAGCAGTTTGTCTACTGAGCCCGAGACCAGCGTGCCGGAGACCCCGTTGTCTGAGAACCCAGTGCCCGAGACCGCGGCGGCGAAGCCGAACCGCATCGAGGATCTTGTCGAGATCCAGCAGACCCTCGCTCGCTACGCGGTGACCATCACCCAGGGCGACATCGAGGGCCTGGTCAAGGTCTTCACCCCCGACGGCACCTACACCGCCTTCGGTGACACCTTCGCGCTGAAGGACTTCCCGGCGCTGGTGGGGGCCGCTCCCAAGGGCCTGTTCCTGACCGGAACGCCCGCCATCGACTTCGCCGACGACGGGATCAACGCGACCGGTACCCAGCCGCTGTGCTTCATCGAGCACTCCAAGCACGACATGCGCATCGGCTACTACCGGGATACCTACCTGCGCACCGCCGACGGCTGGCGGCTGCGGACCAGGGCCATGACGTTCATCCGCCGCAGTGGCGCGCACGACCACGGCATCCCGCACGTCATCGAGCGGATCAACCTGTGAGCCCGACCTCGCTGGTGCCCGCCGGGTTCGTCCCGCCGGTGGACGGGAAGACGGCGACCGTCGAGGAGTTCCGCGCCGCGGTGCGGGCCTGGCTCGACGAGCACGCGGCCGGGCTCGCCAAGCCCGCCGACCACTCGCTCGACGCCGAGGTCGCCCAGCTCGGCAAGGTCCGCCGTGCCCTGTTCGACGCCGGCTGGATGCGCTACGGCTGGCCGGTCGAGGCCGGCGGCCTCGGCGGGCCGGACGTGCTGCGCGCCGTGCTCGGCGAGGAGGTGGCGGCCCGCGACCTGACCGACGCCACCAACTACTCGCTTGTCGAGGTCCTCGCCCCCACGATGATCTCGTATGCGAAGGGGGAGCTGGCGGCGGAGATGCTGCCGTGGCTGCTGTCCGGGCGCGAACAGTGGTGCCAGGGCTTCTCCGAGCCCGGCTCCGGCAGCGACCTCGCCTCGCTGACCACCCGCGCCCTCCAGCGTGAGGACGGCGCCTGGGTCGTCAACGGCCAGAAGGTCTGGACCAGCCTCGCCCAGTACGCGCAGCGGTGCGTGCTGCTCACCCGCACCGCGCCCGGCCACGCCGGCATCACCGCGTTCTTCGTCGACATGGACACCCCCGGCATCACCGTCCGCCCGCTGCGCACCATGCACGGCGTCGACGAGTTCGCCGAGGTGTTCTTCGACGACGTCGTCGTGCCGCACGAGCGGATGCTCGGCAAGGAAGGCGACGGCTGGAGCCTCGCGATGGACCTGCTCCCCTACGAGCGGTCCACCTGCTTCTGGCACCGGATCACCTACCTGTTCACCCGGCTCGACCGGCTGGTCGCCGACGCGGACACGGACGGGAGCGAGCCGACCGCGACCACGGACGCGGCCGTGGGCGCCGCCTACCTGGCGCTGCACACCGTCCGCTGCCGTTCGCGCAACACCCAGCGCCGGCTCGCGGCCGGCGCGAACCTGGGCCCGGAGACGTCCGTGGACAAGATCCTGCTGGCGACCGCCGAGCAGCTGCTGTCCAACACGGCGCGCGACGTGCTGCCCGGCGTGATCGAGCTGGCCGACAGCGACTGGCGCACCGAGTACCTGTACTCACGGGCGGCGACCATCTACGGCGGCACCGCCGAGATCCAGCGCAACATCGTCGCCCGCCGGCTCCTGAACCTGGGCAAGGATTGACATCCTCCCCTGCCCAAGGACAGGGGATTCCAACGACTACGCAACCGTCACGAAGGGAGGTGCGGTCCGTTGAGGTTCACGGTTCACCGGCTGCCCCACCGGGCCGCCTCCCCGTGCCGTCACCCGATGCCCTCGGGCGATATTGCGAGCCGCATTCACGTCAGCATTGCCGGTGTAGGCGCAGACGCGGCAGCGGAAGACGGCTTGGCTCTCGCGCGCCTCCCGATCCACGATCCCGCACGCCGAACACGTCTGCGACGTAAACGCGGAATTTATCTCCTCCACTCTGCTAGGCGCCTTCTCTCGCAGCCGGCGGGCCAGCATTCCCCAGCCTTGGGCGAGGATCGCCCGGTTAAGTCGAGACTTCGCCCGGACATTACGTCCCGGAGCATCAGAAGATCCTTTGCAAGAGCGGGTCATCTGCCGGATACGCAGATCTTCAACCCGGATCAGGTCAAACCGTCGGACCAGATCCGTGCTCGACTTTTCGACCCAGTCTTTGCGTTGGTCAGTCTCGCGGGCGCGAAGCCGCGCGATCTGGCTCTTGAGCCTGTCGCGCCGCCTGCTACCAGGTTTTGCCTTGGCGAGCCTGCGTTGCAGCCTGTCCAGCCGTTCGGACTGTTTCGGCCGCAGACTGGGGCACTGCCACAGCTCGCCGGTGGACAGGGCGGCGGACACGGCCACGCCCCTGTCGACCCCGACCACTCTGCCGCTTCCCGGCTCGGGAACAGGCTCGGGGATGGCCGCGAACGACACGTGCCACCGACCTGCCCTGTCCCTCGTGACCCGGTACGACCTAGCCTCCGGCACCGGGCGGGAACGGCGGAGTCGCACCCAGCCGACCTTTGGAACCCGCAGCTGGGCCCAGTTGCGGCTCAGGATCTGCACATCCCACTGTCGTGGCCGGCTTCCCACGACCCGGAACCCTTCCGATCGGCCACGTCGGCGAAAACCTGGCTTGCCGTGGCCACCTCGGAAGAAAGCTGCCATCGCTGCGGCGAAGTCTCGCAGCGCCTGCTGCTGGACAGTATGGGAACCGGCCGCAAGCCACGGATTTTCTCGTCGCGCCTCGGTGAGCTGGCGACACTGCTCGTTGAATCCGGGTGCTGGGCCACGCCCTGCCCTCCACCACGACTGCTGCTCCATGGCCAGATTCCAGACGTACCGCGCATGGGCGCAGTGCTTCTCCAGCCCGGCGACCTGGTCGGCAGTCGGGTAAAGCCGGAAACGGCACATGGCCCCACTATACGGGAAAGGAACAGGTGTCGAATTCCCGCCATTGAAGGGCATCCTTTCTCTGTCGGGCTGAAGACCGGGCTTCCAACACAGATCGGATGACCATGGCTGAATCGCCAGGCTTCGGAAAGGAGTAGCCGTGGACGCGGAGGAACGGGAGCTTCTCGCCGAGGCGCTGCGCGGGACCATGACCGCGACCCCGGCGGGTGCCGCGCTCGACGCGGCCCTGGCCGAGGTCGGCTGGGAGGACCTGCTCGCCCAGGAGCCCGAGGTCGCCGTCCCGCTGGTCTTCTCGTTGCTGGGGGAGACGGGCGCGCACGCCTCGCTGGTCAACGATGTGCTGCTTGCCGCCGCGGGCCAGCCGGTCGGTGGCACCGTGGCGCTGCCCTATGCCGGCGGCCGGCAGGTCGTGTGGGAGCGCGCGGACGCGGGGGGCGACGGTGGGGTGCTGGACGCCGCACTGCCGCTGCGGGCCGTCGACCCGGACGCGGCCGACGGCGGGAAGGCTGCCGCGGACCCGGTGGCGCTCGCCGCGGGCCGACGGGCGCTCGGCTGGTGGCTCGTCGGCACGGGGCGGGCGATGCTCGACCTCGCCCGCACGCACGCGCTCGACCGGACCCAGTTCGGCAAGCCGATCGCGGCCTTCCAGGCCGTGCGCCATCGCCTCGCGGAGACCTACGTCGCCCTGGAGGGCGCCGAGGCGACGCTGACGGTCGCCGAGGACGAGCTGGGCTGCCTGCTCGCCAAGGCGGCAGCTGGCCAGGCGGCGCTTGACGCCGCCCGGCACTGCCAGCAGGTCCTCGGCGGCATCGGCTTCACCGCCGAGCACGCCCTGCACCACCACATCCGCCGGGCGCTGGTCCTCGACGGCCTGCTTGGCAACACCCGCGAGCTCACCCGCCAGGCCGGCGCCCTCATCCGCGCCCAGCGCGCCGCGCCCCGGCTGGCTCAGCTGTAGCCCTCGTGCGCGGCGCCCCTCCGCGGCTTTTCCCGGCCCCGGTCAGCGTGGCGACGGCGCCACCATCAGTGACCGGGACGGCCGCACGGTCGTCCCGGTCGGCGACCCAACGGGCAGGGGACGAGGACGGTGCCGTCGTCCCGGCTGGATGGCCGGGACGGCCGGGGGGGCCCCCCCCGGGCCCGGCGCCGCGGAGGGGCCCGTCGTCCCGGCTGGATGGCCGGGACGACGGCACCGCTGAGGGAAGCCCTGCGTCGAGTGTTGGGCCGCTGGTCAGGCTGCCAGCGTGACGCGGTTGGTGGCCGGCGGGGCCAGCGGGGACTTGGCGGTGAGGTAGGCGGCGAAGGCGTCCAGGTCGACGCCCTGGTTGACCGGGTTCTTGCCTTCGGTGAAGACGGAGAACCCGTCGCCGCCACCGGCGAGGAAGTTGTTGACGGCGATCTGGTAGGTGGCGGCCGGGTTCAGCGGCTGGCCACCGATGACGATGTTGCTCACCTTCGAGCCGACGGGCGCGCTCTGGCTGACGGTGTAGGTGATGCCGGCCGGCTGCAGGACCCGGTTGAGGGAGTACTGCTGCTCTAGCACCCGCTTGATGGCGTCGCCGCTGATGGAGATGACCGTCAGCAGGTTGGCGAACGGCTGGGTGGTGAACGCCTCGCCATAGGTGACCTCACCGGGCTGCTCCGAGCCGGACGGCGCGTAGGTGAGGTCGGCCCGCACACCGCCGGGGTTCATGAAGGCGGCCACCGCGCCGCCCTTGTCCGCCGCCGAGGTGGCGGCGAGTTGGGCGTCGGCGATGACGTCACCGAGCGGGGTCTCGCCGCTGGGCGCCGCGGTCCGGGTGATGTCGGTCGTGATCCGCCCGATGACCCGGTTCTCCAGCGGGGCGGACTTGGCCCCGTACTCGTCGACGAGCGCCTGGACGCCGGGGTCCGGGGTGACGTCGCGGGTGACGATCTGGTTGTGGGCGCTGGCCGTGGTGACGTCGCCGGACTTCTTGTCGATGGTCAGGCGGATGTCGGTGAGGATCCGGCCGAAGGACGCGGCCTGGGTGACCAGCTTGCCGCCGACGACGCAGTTGTACGCCTGGTGGGTGTGCCCGGAGACGACGACGTCGATATCCCGGTCGAGCCCGTTCGCGATGTCGACGATCGGGCCGGACAGGCCGGTGCAGCCGTCATAGGTGCCGCTGCTCGCCTGCGAGCCACCCTGGTGCAGCAGGACGACGATCGTGTGCACGCCCCGCTTGTGCAGCTCCTTGACCGCGGCGTTGGCCGTGGCAACCTCGTCGGTGAACTTCAGGCCCTTCACGCCGTCGGCGGTGACGATGCCGGGCGTCCCCTCGAGAGTCATGCCGATGAAGCCGACGTTCACGCCCTGGAAGTTCTTGATGGCCCAGGGGGCGAGGATCGGCTTGTTCGTCTTCTCGTCCAGGACGTTGGCGGCCAGGTACTGGAACTCCGCGCCCTTGAACTCGCCCAGCTGGCAGCCGTCGGCCGGGTTGCAGCCACCGTTCTGCAGGCGGAGCAGCTCGGCCTTGCCCTCGTCGAACTCGTGGTTGCCGACGCTGCTGATGTCGACGCCGAGCTTGTTGAAGAGGCTGATCGTCGGCTCGTCGTGGAACAGCGCGGAGATGAGGGGGCTCGCGCCGACGTTGTCTCCGGCGGAGACCGTGACGGTGTTGCGCTGGCCTTCGCGCAGCTTGTTCAGCCAGGTGCCCAGGTAGGCGGCGCCGCCGGCGTTCACCGTGCCGACGAGACCACCGCTGCCGGTGGGTGGACGCAGGTTGCCGTGAAAGTCGTTGAGCCCGACGATCTGTACCTTCACCGAGCCAGGGCCATTGGCATTCGTCGGCGCGGCCGCGGCCGGCACGACGAAGGCCAGCGCGGCCGCCAGCGCGCCGGCGATTCCAACAACGCCCCAGCGCGCTCGCCGGGAATGACGGAGACTCATGTAGCTCCGATCGGACGGTGGACAGGGCGCGTGCACGTTAGCGTCCCGGCGCGGCGAGATCCGCACAGCGGCGCTACAGGTTGGTAAACAGGCCGTTACCGGTGACGCGGATTGGGACGTGATGGTGCCCGCGCGGCCCCTCATCCTGAAGGCCGTCGGCTCAGGTCTCGTAAGGGTCGGCCGGGGGTGGAATGACCTCGAGGGACCGCGCGACGAGACCGGGCCGGTCATCCGACGGCGGGACACCGTCCCAGCGTGCGAGCACCGTGATCCAGGCGTTCTCGGCGGGCGTTTCGACGCCGGGCGGAAGTGTCAGGTTCACCGCCGCGGGCTCGGCGTCCGCCGCGCAGCAACGAATGACAAATCGCGTCAGCGTCAGGCCTGAGTTCGGTCACCTGCTCGTTTTCGATCATGGTGTAGTGCGTTGACCTGGGGTGATGGGTGCCTGGTGGGTGGTTCTGAGGCACTAATTGGTGCCCTACGGTGTGGTTGTGGCCTGGATTCGGC
>NZ_JASNFO010000055.1:0-83782 GCF_032027725.1 Pseudofrankia coriaricola
GCAGAACCGGTTCGTCGACCCAGGCGGCGACGGACCGGTAGACGTGGTTGACCGTCAGCTCGGAGATGATGTTGGTCGCCAGGGTGGCGCTCGGCGTGGTGCCCGGCGCGTACGGCGCGCGCATCGCCTGGACCGGGGCGGTGGGCATCGTCACACCGACGGCGTTCAGCCAGGTCCGGAAAGCGAAATGATGCTGGAGCTCCTCGTAGCCCCAGACCGCGACGAACGCCGAGAAGTCGTAGTCGTCGAACTCGTTGAGGAAGCCGTGCTGGGCCGCGATCGAGTTCGCCTCACCCATCACGGCACTCTTGACCATGGTCATGTACTCGGGCCGCACCAGATCCTGGTCGATCTCGTCGAACGGGAGCTCGTCGAGCGTCCAACGCTTGCGTTCGTAGTGCCGGAAGACGTCGTAGCCATGCATCGGGCTCAACCTCCGTCGGGGTTGGTCACTCATCCGCCCGCCGGCGCGGCCAGCCCGGCGCCCGGCCCATCGCCGTCCGCCGCTCCGTCTCCCCGGCACGCGGCCGTCACGGTGTCGAGCGCGGGACGACGACGGCCCAGCCGACACGGCGCGGACGGCACCGGACGGCCGCGCCGCCGCACCCAAGACTGACAATCCGGCATCGACCGGTCAACGAAGAGCACATCTCTTCTATCGATCGATCGTGGACAACAATGAGCCGCCCCGGCCACCAGCGCTTTTCTCCAGGAAATGGCCGGTGAACTTCCCCGAGTTCACCCGATATTACGGTCGGCGGCACTGGCCGGTCGGGGCAGGTTTGGTCCCTGTTCGCCGGCGTTCGCCGTGCCGTGGCGTTCCGCGATTGCCGGCCAGGGGCACCGATATTCTGTTGGCATTTGGTATATCGACCAACCGGAAACCCGGACCAGATGTCGCCTCGACGGGCCGCGCGCTGGTGGCGCGGACGCCGTCGGTCGGGGTGGCCGGGCCGACCGGCGCACCGCCCCGGGTCGTGAGCGGACGAGGCCGGCGTCCACCGTTCAGGGAGGGTGCACTCGTGGAGCAGATCGGCGCAGCGGACCGTGACGGCCTGGTCCACCAGGCGGCCGGGACCGCCCAGCGAGACGACGACGGAAGCGGCGATGGCGCCTTCTTCGTCCCCGACACCACCGTTTTCGACACCGCCATTTCCGAGACCGCCGTTTCCGGCACCGCTGTCCCGCCCGCCGTCGGGCAGACGCCGCCAGGCCTCACGCCTGAGCCGACGCCGACGCCGACGCGGCCGCCGATCGCCGCCGCGGCTGGCGGCACACCGCTGCGCGCGACGTCGTCCAGCGAAGGCCCGTGGGCGCCCGGCCTGCAGCACGGCGGCGTGGTCAGCGCGGTGCTCACCCGGTCGCTTGAGCAGACCGCCGAGGCGGCTGGCCTCACCGGCGGGCACCTCGCCCGGATCGCGGTGGAGTTCCTGCGCCCGGCGCCGGTCGGGCCGGTCTCGATCACGGCCGAGGTGGTCCGCCCCGGCCGCCAGGTCGCGCTGCTGCGCGCCGAGCTACGCACGGGCCCGGATCCGGCGTCCCGGGTGCTCGCCGTCGCGACGGCCTGGTGGCGGCGCCGGTCGCCCGGCCTGGTCCCCGACATCGCCCACACCGAGGCGCCCACGCTGCCCGACCCGGACACGCTGCCCACCGAGGTGCCCGACAGCGACCTCACGCGCTACCTGGACCGCGGCTACATCGCCGCCACCGAGTGGCGCTACGCCGGCGGACGGCTCGAGGAGCCCGGCTCGTCCACCGCGTGGGTCCGACCCCGCGTCCCCCTCGTACACGGCGAGCCGATCAGCCCGGCCCAGCTGCTGATGCTGGTCGCCGACGCCGCCAGCGGCGTCAGCGCCGTGCTTGACTTCCGCACCCACCTGTTCACCAACGTCGACCTCGTCGTCAGCGCGCTGCGGCCGATCGAGGGCGACTGGGTGAGCCTGCACGCCACGACCGCCATCGACGGCGCCGGCGGCGGCACCACGACCACCATGCTCGGCGACCGGCGCGGCCCGGTCGCCTTCGCCCTGCACACCCTCTTCGTCGCACCCCTCGTCGGCTGACGGCAAGCGGTCAGCGGTCAGCGGTCAGCGGTCAGCGGTCAGCGGTCAGCGGTCAGCGGAGGATGCCAGCGGCGCGGGCGGCGGAGAGCCAGATGGGGAACTCGGCGAGGAGCTGGTCGTAGAGCTCGCCGGCGGACAGGTCGCCCGGGGCGCGGCCGGTGGCGAGGAAGCCGGCGTTGTCGACCAGCCGGCCCTCCATGGTGTCCAGGCCCTGCAGGAACTTCAGATGACGGCCCTTTCCGAAGCCGACGAACTGCCAGAAGATCGGCAGGTTGCTGCTCCGCCGGATCAGGTCACGCGCCGGGCGCTTGTCGAACGGCGCGCCGTCGGTCTGGAACACGACGAACGCCGGGTAGGCGCCGCCGGTCGCCCGGTGGTGGTCGATAACCGCCATCATCGCCGGGAGGTAGTTGGTGCCGCCCCAGGAAAGCTTCGCCTGCAGCGCCTGGATCCTGCCGTGGTAGTTGTCCAGGCCGATCTCGTCGATGAGGCTGACCTTGTCGGAGAAGAACACCAGCGGCACGACGCCGTCGTCGTCGAGGTTCGCGGACAGGCCGAGCACCTGCTCCGCGAAGTGCTGCATCGTCCCGGTCCGGTAGTGGCCGGACATGCTGGCCGAGTGGTCCAGGACCAGGTAGACGGCGGCGCGCAGCCCGGCCGCGCCCTGCTTGCGCAGGCTGACCCCGGCCGCCTTGTAGAGGTCGACCAGGCCCGGCGCGGTTCGCGAGACCTTCTCGAGGCTGATGGCGGGCGCACCCGCCGGCACGGTGCCGCCAGGAGCACTCCCCGGCGCGGGCTGCCACCCACCCGGAGCCGGCGGTCCCCAGGCCGGTGACGGCTGCACGGGTGCCGGCTGCACGGGCTGTCCCGTCGGCGCGGGCCATGGCGTCGGCGCGGGCCATGCCGCCGGGGCGGACGGTGCGAACGGGGTGGCGGGCGTACCCGGCGGACCGGGAGGCGGCGGCGTGGCGCCACCGGCCGCCCGGGTGGCCGGCGCGGTGGGTGTGCCGGGGTCGTCCACGACGACCCCGAAGTCGGCCGCCAGACCCGCGAGCCCCGTCGCGTACCCCTGTCCGATGGCCCGGACCTTCCAGCCGCCGTCGCGCCGGTAGAACTCCGCCAGGAGCACGACGGTCTCCCCATGCGTGAGCGGCGCCGGGGTGAACTGGAAGCGGCGCCCGCCGTCGTCGACGTCGACCCAGGGCGTGGTGGCGCCGTCGAACACCACGCCGGGCCGCGCCGCGTCGACGCTCGCGGCGACCACCACCTTGGCGACGTCGGCCGGAACACGCGGAAGGTCGACCGTCACGCACGCCCCGTCGAGCCGCACACCGCCGTACGCCGGATGGTTGAAGAAGACCAGGTCGTCGTCGCCGCGGACCTTGCCCGTGGTCGTCAGCAGGACCGCGGACACGTCGATGGACCCGCCGGCGGCCGCGACCGCCGCCCTGACCTGGCCTCCGGCCAGCGGTCCGTTCGCGCCGGGCGTCAGGCGGGTCACGGCGTTCATGACGGCGGCTCCCCATCACTCGACGATGCGCGAAGTCTTAGGATCGCCGCCGCGCGGCCAGGTCGGCAAGGAGTGTGGGCAGGACGAGCTCCTCGTCGACGCGGATGCCGTGGCGTTCGAGGGCGGGGCGCAGGGCCGGGTCCCAGGCGGCGTCGACGGGGCGGCCGGTGAGCGGGCCGCCGGCGAGCGGGCCGCCGGTCGCGGTCGCCAGGGCCGCGGCGTAGGCCTCGGCGTCGTAGCGCCACGGACGCCAGCCGACGCGGTCACGCAGTGCCCCCGCAATGCGCAGGCCGCCCCAGTCGAAGTCGCCGTGGTAGGCGAGGCTCGCGCCCTGGGCGGCGAGCAGCTCGAGCAGGCCGAGGACGGCGGCCGACGGCTGGCCGCCCGCGCAGACCAGCGGCGGGGTGCCCAGGCCGAGCTCGTCGGCGGCGCTGGCCAGCACGATCGGGTTCTCGCAGACGAAGACGAGGCCGGCACCGACGCCCAGGTCTGCCCGCTCGCCGCCCCGGCCGGTGACCTGGCGCAGCGTCAGCACGCACGGCTCCGCCGCCTCGTGGGCGGCGGCGAGCACCCGGCCCGCCGCCGTGGCCGCGCCGCCGGGCAGACCCAGGCAGAGCACGGTCGACGACAGCTCGTCCAGATGGACCCCGACCGCGGCCCAGGCGGCACGCCGCCCGGCCGCCGACGCGTCGCCGGTCAGCGCGGACCCGGCGAGCACCCGGGCGGCGGCGAGTGCCAGCGTCGCGAGCGGCCGGCCGTCGTCGAGCGCGTGCGCGTCGCCCGCGGCCCGCATCGCCAGCCGGTCCAGCGCCATCCCGCCGGCTGGGAGCGCGTCGAGCACCGCCACCAGCGGCTCGACCAGCGCGGTCGCCGTCCCCGGGTCGCCGGCGAGCCGGCGTAGCGTCCCCGTGCCGTCCAGCCAGGTGAGCCACGGTGAAAGCTCCGGCCGCCGCCCGGCGAGCATGTCCAGCGGTGCCCGGGCGGCGGCCCACGCGGCGGGCGCGGCGGCGGGCGCCGCGGCCCCGGCCCGGGCCGGCCCCGTCAGCAGCACGACCGCCGCCGCGAGCCCGTCGGGCGCGGCGCCGCTGGCCCGCAGGATCCGGTCGACCTCGTCCAGCGGAACCGACAGCGAGTAGCCCCGCCCGGCGCGCCGCCCGAGCAGCCGCTCGGCGGCGCGGCGCTGCTCGTGGCTCGCCTTCGGCAGCGTGACGACGCCGGTCAGCGGCTGCCCCTGCGCCATCCGCCGCCGAGCCCGATCCACCAGCCACGCCAGCTGCTCTCCGCCCAGCAGCCGCCGCAGCCGTTCGACGTCCCCGTCCGACCTCCCCCGCACCGACGACGCGCCGACGGAGACAGCCGACGTGTCCGGGGAAGTCGACGGGCCCGGGAGAGTCGACGGGCCCGGGAGAGCCGACGGGTCCGGGAGAGCCGACGGGTCCGGAGAAGCCGACGACGAGGCCCCGGGCGCGGGCCCGGCGGCCGCGGTCGGGTCCGTCTGGGCGCCGGGCGTGCGCGCGGCGCCACCCACGCGGGCGTCGCGGGGTGGTGCGCCGGCCGGTCTGTCCCCCTGGTGGCTCATCACCCACGATGGTGGCACCCCAGCGCCTCGCGGTGACGCGGGCGGGTCCCCGACCGCCCGGAGGTGTCCGCCGCCGCCGGACCCACTGACCCGCGGCCAGCCCGTCCCTCGCATCATCGCGACGCTCGGCGCAGTGACAGCAGGCCGTCGGGGTCGAGGTCGAAGCCGGCGCCGAACCGGCGGCTGATCCGGTCGAGCGTTCCGCGCAGCCACGCGGCGTCCCTGGTGGCCGCGCGGCGCAGCCGCATCCGCCAGGCATGCAGCGGCATCACCCGCAGGGCGGCCAGCCGGCCGGTGTCCGGCTCGACCGAGGCGAGGTAGGCGGGCCGCAGGTCGTCACGGTAGCTCTCGTAGCCGGGTATGCCCTCGTAGTCGTCGATGAAGTCGCCGCAGCCGTAGAGGATCAGCCGGTCCCGGTACACCTCGACGGGGCGTGGATGGTGCGACGAGTGCCCGTGCACGAGGTCGACGCCGCCGTCGACCAGCCGATGCGCGAACCGGACCTCGTCGTCGTCGACGCCGTACCCCCAGTTGGCTCCCCAGTGGATCGACGCGATCGCCACGTCCCCCGGCTGCCTGCCCCGCCGCGCGCGGGCGGCGACGTCGTCGGCCGCCGCGTCCGACAGCTCCGGGACGACGTCGACACCTGGCCGGTCGCCGACCGCGGCCCACGTCGGCGGGATGCCGCTGGACGGGACGCCGAACGCGAGCACCAGCAGGCGCGACCCGTCATCCAGGGGGACGGCGGCCGGCTGGCGCGCCTCGTCCGCGTTCCGCCCGGCGCCCGCCGTCCGTAGCCCTGCGCTGGCCAGCACGTCGAGCGTCTCGACGAGGCCGGCCCGCCCGAAGTCCAGCACATGGTTGTTCGCCAGCGCGCACACGTCGGGCCGGGCCGCGGCCAGGCACGGAAGGTTGCCCGGACTCATCCGGTAGTGCACCGCTTTCCCCGGAGCAAAGTCGTCGGACCGGGTAACGCTCGTCTCCAGGTTCACCAGCCGGGCGTCGACCCCGGCATCGTCCAAGGCGGGCAATGCCTGTCCCCACGGCCACGAGAAGTCAACCGGATACCCGATCCACCCGCTCGCCGCCTCAGCCAGGTCGACGTAGGCCAGAGCATCCCGGGTGAACCCTTCGCGCAACGCCGGATCCCCAGGATGCGGCAGGATCTGATCAATCCCCCGCCCCAGCATCACGTCGCCGCACAGGAACACCGTCACGAGGCCCGAGTCGTCCATCGTGCATCACCCCCTCGGCCCGCACTCTCTCGGCCCGCACCCCCTCGGCCCGCGCGTCGTCCTCCTCCCGGGCCCCGTCACGATCAGCAACCAGCTCCGGGCGGCGCGGCGGAGCGCGACCGTGATCTGGTGGGACTATCTGGCCCAGGGCGCCGAAGATTCCACCAGATCAAGAGGCCTGAGCGGACAGAGCGCCCGGCCCGGGGCCGGCCGGTGACTTCGAGTAGCTCCGAAGCCTGGGCGCCCCAGCCGACGCGCGGCGCTCCCGCCGCCACGCCCCGCTCACGACCAGCCTCCGGCCCGAGAGCGGCACACGGACGCACGGGCACACGGGTGCCCCACCTCCACCGTCTCCCTGCCCGACATGCCCCGCCCGAACACCCCGCGGGCAACAGGGCGCGGGGGATGCGTCAGCGGCCGGGCGCTCGCTGGTCACCCAGGCAGGCTGCCTCCACGCTGAGTGGCCCTCTGATCAGGCGTCGACGAGCTCCACGAGGGTCGCGTTGGCGGTGCCGCCGCCCTCGCACATGGTCTGCAGGCCGTAGCGCAGGCCATTGTCGCGCAGGTGGTTGACGAGGCGGGTCATCAGGATCGCGCCGGAGGCGCCGAGCGGGTGGCCGACGGCGATCGCGCCGCCGACCGGGTTCATCCGCTTCGAGTCGGCGCCGGTCTCGGCGAGCCAGGCGAGCGGCACGGCGGCGAACGCCTCGTTGACCTCGAACGCGCCGATATCGTCGATCGACAGGCTGGTCCTGGCCAGCAGCTTCTGGGTGGCCGGGATGGGCCCGGTCAGGACCATCACCGGGTCGGCGCCGACGACCGTGCCGGCGACGTAGCGGGCGATCGGGGTGAGACCCAGCTCGCGGGCCTTCTCCGGGGTGGTGATCAGGATGGCGGCGGCGCCGTCGGAGATCTGGGACGAGCTGCCGGCGTGGTGCAGGCCGTCCTCGCCCGCGACGGCCTTGAGCCCGGCCAGCGTGTCGGCGGTGGTGCCGCGGCGCAGGCCCTGGTCGACGGTGACCGGGCCGGCCTCGGTCGGCACGGCCACGATCTGCGTGTCGAAGGCGCCCGCGTCGATCGCGGCGGCGGCACGCTCGTGGCTCTGCGCGGAGAAGTCGTCGAGCTGGCGGCGGCCGAAGCCCCACCTGCGGGCGATCAGCTCGGCGCCGGTGAGCTGGTTGAAGTCGGAACCGTCGTAGCGGTTGCGGGCCGTGGCGCCGTAGGGCTCGCCGGACTGCCGGGAGGCGCCGAGCGGGATGCGGCTCATGCTCTCGATGCCGCCGGCGACGACGACCTCCTGCTGGCCGGACAGCACGGCCATCGCGGCGTAGTCGACCGCCTGCTGGCTCGACCCACAGGCCCGGTTGATCGTGACGGCGGGCACGGACTCCGGCCAGCCGGCGGCGAGCACGGCGAACCGGCCGACGTTGCTGGACTGGTCGCCGAGCTGCCCGACGCAGCCCCAGTGGACGTCGTCGACGACCGCCGGGTCGATCCCCGTCCGGGCGGCCAGCTCCCTGAGCACGAGCGCGGACAGGTCCACCGGGTGCACCCCGGCAAGCGCCCCGTTCCGCTTGCCGATCGGCGTACGCACCGCTTCGACGATCACCGCTTCCGGCACTGCTGTTCCCCTTCCCGACGCCCACATCCCACGACCGCGCACCGCGCCGGCGCCTGAGCCGCGAGGCTTCAGGCACCGGCACCCGGCCGGCCACGGTCCTGGCTGCCCAGGCCCCGTGACGGCGCAGGCGGCCCTTGCGGCCCGGCCGGCCAGCCAGCGCCCGAAATCCGCTTCTCGCCAGACGATAGGACGGTTTCCACTGCGAGGCCGGCACATGTGCCGCACTGAACGTCGTACGCCGGCCACCCGCGAGGCAACCGATGGCTTCCCACCAAGCCCCGTCGGTGCCTCCCCGCCAAGACCCGCCGGCCGCGGGCTACGGTCGGGGCGTGCACCTTGGGGTCTCTCCGTACGGTTCGGACCGCGACGAGACCGTCGCGTTCACGGACACGGCGGTCGCCGGTGGGATCGACACGCTCTGGCTCGGCGACGGGATGTTCCGCCGACCGGACTTCTCCGGCTGGCGGGGCGGACTGGAGTCGATGGTCGAGCTCGCCTGGTTCGCCGGCCGGCACCCGGGCACGCGGATCGGGATCACGGCCGCGGTGCTGCCGGTGCGGGACATGGACTGGCTGACGCGCCAGGCGACGACCCTCGACCAGCTCACCGAGGGCCGGTTCGTGCTCGCGGTCGCCGCCGGCTTCTGGGACGACGAGCTGGCCTACCGGGGTGTGGCGCCGGCCGAGCGCGGCCGGCGTTTCCGCGCCTGCCTGGACGAGCTGCGCACCGGCCTGACCGGTGACGTCCTCTCGCCCGAGCCGTTCACCCCGGGCGGGCCGCCGATCTGGCTCGCCGGCGCCGACGCGACGATGCGCCTGGCCGCGCGTCTCAGCCTGCCCTACCAGGCCTCACGGGCGCTACCGGACGAGTTTGCCCCGCTCGCCGCCCGCTGGCGCGACCTCGGCGGCGGCCTGCTCGCCCACCGGATCTACGTCGAGGCCGGGACCGCGGTTCCCGACGGCGTCCAGGTCGCCCGTCACGTCCTCGCCGGCTCGGCCGGCCAGCTCCTCGACGGCCTGTCCCGCTACCGCGAGCTGGGCGTGGGTGACCTGTCGATGGTCCTCGGCCACGACGACCTCACCGCCCGCCGCACTCTCGACATCCTCCTCGCGGACGTCCTCCCAGGTCTCTGACGGCCGGCCCAGAACCCGTCAACCTGTGGAGACCGAATCTCGCGAGAACCACTGAGCCGGCCATGACGAAGGTCACCGGGCGGGGCCCTGGCCAGTACGGCCAGAGCGACATCAGCGGGGCGTACACGTTCGGCAAGTTCCTGGCCTATGACGCCGCGGTCGCGAAGGCCGGTCCGAGGCCGGCGCGCGCGCCATCGTCGACCAGATGGAATCGGCCGGCCACCGCTTCTGCGAGGAGCTGCGCCGCCGCGGGGTGTTCGCCGTACCGCCGTCCGTGTCGCCAGCGGACGGCACGGACGGCACGGACGGCACCTGATGGTCTGGCACCGCCCGAAGGTGCCCGTGGTCGCCGCCTACTTCCCGCCCACGCAGGTTCATAGGAAAATCGGTCCGACGCGCCGCGACTTCTGATACCTGCCTATTTTCGCGCCGGCGCGCCATGATATCGATAACGTCCGTACTCGCCCGGCAAGGGGAGGCCACGGTGAGCAGAGCCGAGCCAACCATCACCGTCCCGTTCGATGCCCGGCTGCTGGACGACGGAGGTAAGTTCCCCGCCGAGCTGGCCTACCGGCCCGGCGACCCGTTCGCCGTCGTCATCCGCTTTGACGTCGGCAGCGGGGCCCTGGTCGAATGGGTTTTCGCCCGTGAGCTGCTCGAGGACGGCCTACGCCGCCCCGCCGGCATCGCCGACGTGCGGATAGCCCCGATCACCCACGCCGGTGAGTCCGTCGTCGAGTTGTGGCTGACAAGTCCTGGGGGCCACGCCCGGATCGGCCTGCCGCGCTGGGCGGTTCGCACCTTCCTACGCCGCGTCGCCACCTCGGTGCCCTCGGGCACCGAATCAGGCCGCATCGACTGGGACCTGGAACTCTCCCTCCTCTCCGAGGGAGGCCTCACCGGCGATGGTCCCAGCATGACCACCTGAGCTGAGCGGACGCCCTCCTCAGCATGGTCAGTGCTTGTTCGTGGACCGCCCGGCCGCACAACACCGGATTCGGTCATTCGGTCAGTGGACGAGGGCCTTGGTGGCGGAGGTGAGGGCGGCGAGGCCAGCTTTTGCGTCCGCGAAGAGCATGCCGGTCTTCGGGCCGGTGTAGAGCTCGTTGTCGATGCCGGCGTAGCCGTGGCCCATCGAGCGTTTTACGACGACGACGCTGCGGGCCTTGTCGACATCGAGGATCGGCATACCGGAAACGGGATTGCCCGGGCGGCGGGCGGCCGGGTTCGTCACGTCGTTCGCCCCGACGACCAGAGCGACGTCGGTACGCGCGAGTTCGGCATTCGCCTCGTCCAGCTCCAGCATCAGCGGGTACGGGACGTGCGCCTCGGCGAGCAGCACGTTCATATGCCCCGGCATCCGGCCGGCGACGGCGGATTTCCTCTCAGCCCCAGCTGACCCCGTGGGTGAACGCCCTCGGCGAGGCTCCGCCTCGCCCGCGGCCGTGACCTGGGCGTTTCCCGGTGGAAACCGGCGAGGCGGGCTCGGCTCCTAAGGTGGGCGGGCGGCCGAGCGCGGGCCGGCCCCAGCTCGGCCAGGCCGGCCAGCAGGCGGACGGGGGCGGACGGTGAGGCGTTGACGGTGTGGGAGGCGAGCACGCGATGGACTACCCCGAGTACCTGCGGTCGGTGCCGAAGGTGGAGCTGCACTGCCACTTCGAGGGCACGGTGCGGGCGGCGACGTTCGCCGACCTGGCCCGCAAGCACGATGTCACGCTGCCCACGGACGAGGTGGCGCGGCTCTACGACTACGACACCATCTACGAGTTCCTGAAGATCTTCGGAATGGTGTCCTCGACGCTGATCGACCGCGCGGACTTCGCGCGCTGCGCCTACGAGTCGCTCGAGGACGGCGTGAAGCTCGGCAACCTGCGCTACCGGGAGATGTTCTTCAACCCGACCCTGCACACCCGGCGCGGGGTTCCGATGGCGACCGTCATCGGCGGTCTGGTCGACGGCATCCGGGCGGCCGAGACCGATTTCGGGGTGCGCTGCAGGCTCATCGCCGACGTCTACCGGCAGGACCCGCCCGAGATGGCCAGGCAGATGGTCGAGGAGGTGCTGGCGAACCGGGTGGACGAGCTGATCGGGCTCGGGATGGACGGCGCCGAGGCCCCCGACCCGCCGGAGAAGTTCGCCCTGGCCTACCGGGCTGCGAAGGCCGGTGGCCTGCGCCTGACCAGCCACGCGAGCGAGGACGCGCCGCCCGTCAACATCACCACCTGCCTGGACGTGCTCGGCTGCGAGCGGATCGACCACGGCTACCACATCATGTCCGACGACGCGGTCCTGCGCCGATGCCGGGACGAGGGCATCTACTTCACCTGCTGCCCGACCTCGACCGCGGTCGTCTACGGCTGGCCGGACCTGACCGCCCACCCGATCAGGGACATGGTGGCGGCCGGCCTGAACGTGATGCTCAATTCCGACGACCCGACGATGTTCCACACCGACATCGGCCGCGAGTACGTCGAGCTGTGCACCGCCCTCGACTACGGCCAGGAAACCGTGCGCGCCCTCGTCCTGAACGGCGTCGACGCCACCTGGCTCGACGGCACCGACAAGACCGCGCTGCGCGCCGCCTTCACCGCCGAGCTCGACGCCCTCGACACCCGCCTGGTGGCCGGCACCACCTGACCAGCTCACATTTCGATTCCCACAGCCATGGCCTCACGCGGCTACGTCCCGTCTCGCGCGGGCGGGACGGGACGGGACGTAGCCGTTTCGCATGGATCTGACCGCGTCGCTCCGGCAACCCGTCACCCGTCATCGGGATGACGGTGCTTCCCCCTTGCCCGCCCTGAACCTTGGCGGGCCGGCGTGGGTATGCACACGGCTGAACGGGCCGTTGGCGCCCGGCAAAACTCCGCCTGGACCGATCCCCTGGGTTCCGACCGACCGCCCACCGACCGCATCCTCGCCGCCAGGCCGTCCCGACCACCAAGCGTGTCATCTCAGCCCGCCCATGGACTTGCTCTTCCGACACAGTCCGACCACACACCCCGCCACTGTGTTGGATGAGCCTGCGTATAGGCCTGCTCATCCGACGCGCTTCGCACTTGGGTGCCCCCCACGCCAGCCACACCCACCAACCAGTGGCCCAACCGGTCACATTTCGCAATCAGCCGATTGCGCCTGGCGTGCGAGACCGCGCGCGCCCGCCTGGCACATTCGGGCCAGATCTCCGAGATGCGATGACGTGCCGCGGCGTGACCGATCGGACCCTCTACGTGGTCCCCACCTCGGAATGGCGGGTGGGTACGGCCACCCCGAAAGCAGATCGCGAACCCGCCGTCCAGACCATGACCTCATGACCCGCGCGGCCGGAAGTATGGCGCGGGAAAAGAACGGGGTGAGAGAAGTCCACCTTACACCGCAAGAACGGTGTTTAGGTGATGCATGGTGCGGGGATCACGCCTTTCGGCGCGTCCACTTCTCCGTGCCATTCTTTTGGTGGCTCCTCTCACCTGTTTTCGTTATACCCGCCTCCGCCCGTCCACACAACCCCCAGGGCGGTCCGAGGTGCCCGCCACCCGCGCCGCGGGCACCGACAGCGCCGTGACCAGTGGTTTTCTCCCGTTCGCCAGGGTCGTCCGGCCCGCCAGACCGGGCCAGAATGGTCCTTTTCGCCACCTTCCAGCGCCCATCTCCGCATTGCCGCTCAACTCCAGGCCGGAGCGTTGGGCGAAGACCGAGTCTCGGCGAGACGGCGACGAATCGGGAACGAGAAGCGCCTGTCCGATGCGGCCAAGATCCGCGACTATACGGCCACGATCGATACTGTCCGCCCCGAGGGACGCCGAGTGCCACGCCCCCTGCCCGTTCGCCCGCTCCGGCAACCCTCGGGTAGGTGCGGGGGGAGACCGCGGCGGCCCGCCGTCGCGAACCTCCTCGGTGGCGCGCCCGGAAGTAACCTTTGTCCGGATTGAGGCGGTGGGCCTGGCATCGCCAGATGATCGGCGACCGGCGACGTGGTCAGACGGCGAAGCGCGTGGCCCAAAAGGAGCGGGCCGCGCCGCGGCCGTCGGAAGGGATCGGGATCAGGATGGACGCGACGCACTGGGACGCGCGATACCGCGCCAGCGAGCTCGTCTGGGGGCTCGCGCCGAACCGGTTCGTCGCCGCGGAGCTGGCCGACCTGCCGCCCGGTCGGGCTCTCGACGTCGCCTGTGGCGAAGGCCGCAACGCCATCTGGCTCGCCAGCCGCGGCTGGCACGCCACAGGCCTGGACTTCTCCGACGCGGCCATCGACCGTGCCCGTCGCCTCGCCACCGAGGCCGGAGTCGCCGAGCGCGCGGCCTTCCTCGTCGCCGACGTCGTCGCGGGTGTCATGGCCGAACCACCAACCACCGCCGCTGGCGCGGCCGCCGCCGGACCGGCCAACGCCAGTGCCGGCGTCGACGCCGGGGCCGGGGCCGGGGCCGGCACCAGCGGGGACGATGGCCTACCGCCGACGGCGGCGTTCGACGCGGTCGTGGTCGCCTACCTGCAACTGCCCGCCGACGCGCGCCGCGCCGCCCTGCGCGCCGCCGCCGGTCGGCTCGCCCCTGGCGGCACCCTACTCGTCGTCGCCCACGACGCCACGAACCTCACCGACGGTGTCGGCGGTCCCCGCGACGCCTCCGTCCTCTACACCCCCGACGGCACCGCCGCGGATCTGGCCGATATTCCTGGCCTCGTCATCGAGAAGGCCGCACGCGTGCCGCGCCCGGTCGAAACCCCGGACGGCGAGGCGACCGCCATCGACACGCTTGTCCGGGCGCGCCTGGCCCCCGCCTGACACGAGGAGCCGGCGAGACACCCCGCCGGGCCACCGGCGGTCGGGCGACGGTGTCCATTACGAGGCCGCCCGGGTGTCAGCCGGCGGTGACGCCGCCGTCGGTGGACAGGATCGCGCCGTGGATGTTGCGGCCGTCGTCGCTGGCGACGAAGGCGAACAACTTGGCGATGTCGTCGGGCTTGGCCATCGGGCGCGGGACCATATAGCGGCCGATCAGGTCGTAGTCGACATCGTCGGGAAAAGTTGTGGCGGCGACCAGCGCCGTCTCGGTGCCGCCGGGCGCGATCGCGTTGACGCGGATCTTCTTCTTGAGGAACTCCATGGCCAGCGCGCGGGTGAGCTGGACGACCGCGCCCTTGGTCATGCAGTACAGGACGGTGTAGGCACCGCCCATCAGGCCCGAGTTCGAGGCGATGTTGACGATGTTGCCCTTGGTCGTCAGCAGATGCGGGATGGCGGCCTGGGCGAGGAAGAAGTAGGCGTCGGTGTTGACCGCGAACATCAGCCGGTACTCGTCCTCGGTCACGTCCGTCACGTGACCGGTGCGCAGGATCCCGGCGACGTTGCCGAGGACATCGAGCCTGCCGAACGCGGCGACCGCGTCCGCGACGGCGGCGCGGCATTCGCCGCTCTCCCGCACGTCGGTGACCCGGGTGACGATCCGGCCGCCCCCTTCCGGTTCCTCCTTGGCCAGCGAATCCAGGCCCGCCGCGTCGATGTCGCAGGCGAACACCGAGGCACCCTCGGCGGCGAGCCGTAGCGTCACCGCGTGGCCAATACCGGACGCGGCGCCGGTGACGAGCGCGACGCGGCCCTCGAACCGGCGCGGCTGGCTCCCCTGAGACATGCGGGCACCTCCCTGACGCGCGGACCATGGCCGCGCCCGACTAGAACCTGTTCCAGTATTCAGCGAACCGGCCTTTGTGCGCACGTATCTCCCGATCCGCGGGGGCCAGATCGCCCGCCGGCACGCGGCAGGACCAGCCGAGCGCGTGCGGGCGGGCCCCGTCGGAGCAGGACGTGGTCAGGCCTCGAGCTTCTTGGGGTCGGGGACGGTGGCGGGGGTGCCCTGGTGGTATTCGATGAGTTCCAGGAGGTAGCCGTCCGGGTCCTTCACGAAGGCAACCGTGACGGGCCACCGGTCGAGCCGGGCCGGCGGGGTGACGGCCTCGCAGCCCGCCGCGACGGCCCTCTCGAACAGCGCGGCGCAGTCGTCGGTGTTCACGTAGAGCTTCCAGATCGCGGTGCCCATGTCGATCGGGCCGGTCTGGCCGAGCTGCTGGGCGAGCTGCATCCGGCTTCCGCCGTGCGGCGACTGGATGACCGCCTCGCGCGCCGTCTCGATCTCGGTGCGGCTGACGACGGGAATGCCGACGACTCCCTCCCAGAACGCCACCGAGCGCTCCAGGTCCGACACGTTGATGCAGTACTGGCCAAGGATCGCTACCACCGACGTCCTCCTGGACTGGGGAATGCGGGTACCGCACGGCCAGGAGGTACCGGCCGGCGGTGGGCGAGTATCGAGGGCGGGGCTGAGACGAGGCGAGGGGTGGCCGCGGACGCAAATGGGCCAGCGCCGCCCCGCCAACGTTCGCCCGTCAGTGATCCTGGGGACAACGGCCGCCGGGTGGGCGAAGGAAGATCATTTTCGCACACCCTTTGGCCCTGTAGCGTGCGGCTGGCGGATCACCACCACCGTGTCGTCGTAGTCGTGAATCGGGCCAGATCGCGACCGCGACAACACGTCCGCGGCGATCATGAAGCAGACCGTTGCGGGCGCGGCGCTAGTCGGGCGGTTGCGACGTCGCCCCCGCTCCCGCCGGGCGGCCGGTCATCAGGTTTGCCTCGAGCAGGTAGGCCGGGTCGGTACGCTCGACCTGGGAGTGGGCGCGGGCAAGGATCTTCGCGTTCTGCGCGTCGCCCGGCACCGTGATCCAGAAGATCTCGTCGCGGATACCTGCCAGGCACAGGTCGGCGACCTCGGACAACGGCGCGAACGTGACCGGCAGGCCGGCCGCCTCCATGCGCTGCAGGAAGGCGCCCAGCGAGTCACGGCCGTCCTTCGGCGGGGCGCCCGGCCGGTCATAGCGGTCGGGCCGGTTCGCGCCGGGGCGCCAGATCCCGGTGTTGAGCAGGCCGGGGGTTGCGGTCGACGGGTACAGCAACGAAGCGCCGACCAGGGCGCCCGCCTCGCGCAGCTGCCCCCACAGGCATTCGGTGATGGTCGTGACCGCGGCCTTCGTCGCCGCGTAGACCGCGCTGTTGATGAGCGGGGTGAAGCCCCCGTTGCCCGAGGTGGTGTTGACGATGTGCCCTTCGACTCCCTGGTCGATCATCAGCTGGGTGAAGGCGCGGATGCCGTTGACGACACCCAGCACGTTGACGTCGAACGACCACCGCCAGTCGTTGACGTGGTGCTCCCAGATCCGTCCCTCCGAGCCCGAGCCGATGCCCGCGTTGTTGCACAGGACGTGCACGGCGCCGTAGGCGCCCAGAGCCGCGTCGCGTAACGCCTCGACGGACTCGAGCGAGGTCACGTCCGTGACGACGCCGGTCACCTCGCAGCCGGCGGCGCGCAGTTCAGCCGTGGTCTTCTCGACGAGGTCGGGCACGACGTCGGCGACGACCGCCTTCATGCCCTCGGCGCAGAACCGTTCGACAAGCGCGCGGCCGATCCCCTGACCAGCGCCCGTCACCACCGCGACCCTGCCGGCGAAGTCCTTCACAGCGCACCCCTCTGCCGTCGCGTTCGCCCGTCATGCCCTACCACCGGTGAGCACCACCCGCCTCGGGTAGAACGCGTTCTACCCAACCGTCAGACCGGGCGCAACGCAAGACCCGGCCGACGGTGGCCCGCGCCGGGCTGACACGCCCCTGCCGCGAGGCCTGCACCAGCATCGACGCCATCGAGCCAGCACTTGTGACCTGCGCCACGTTTGGATAACATATTCTGTATCAAATAGACGGACAACGACGACGTTAGGTGACACCGCCGGCTCCCCACCCCCTGAACAACCCGGGAGGGTCACGGTTCGAGCACGGCCGGTACGTCGCAACCGCCCCGGACCCGGCAGATCCGCCACAGCAGCCACGCAATCCAGGCCCAGCCCTCGTCGGCGTCATGCCGGCGCACCGTCAGCGCAAGAAAGGTGTTCGCCCATGCGGGCCTCACGATTAGTCACGGCCGTCGCGTTCACGGCCGCGCTCGCGACCAGCCTGGTCGCCTGCGGGAGTGGCGACGACGGCACTTCGCAACCCGGCGCGCCGACCGTCGCCGCCAACGACGTCACCCCAGGCCCGCCGACCGGCTGGAGCGACGGCGGCTGGAAACCCCCGGTGTCCCTGAAGTGCTCGCAGACGGCCTCGAACCCGACCCGCGGCGTCACCGCCACCTCGATCAAGGTGGGCGGGCTCGGCTACCTGACCAGCCCGAACGGCAGCACGCAGGCCGGCAGCGACGTCGGCGCGAAGGTGCGCTTCCAGCGAGCCAACGATTCCGGCGGCATCAACGGCCGGAAGATCGACTTCATCGGCATGCTCGACGACGGCAACGACCCGGCCCGCAACGGATCCCAGGCCAAGGTCCTCGCCCAGCAGGACCAGGTCTTCGCCGCCCTCCCGATCATGGCCTCCCGCGCCACCTACCTCGACACGTTCTGCGCCGAGACGGTGCCGTTCTTCGGCTGGGGCTTCAACCTCGGCTTCTGCGGCACGTCGATCGGCTTCGGCATCACCGGCTGCCTGCTGCCCACGCAGAAGGACGTCACGACGAACACCTACGGCCTGATGATCAAGGGCATGTTCAACGGTGACGTCAGCGGGAAGACGACCGCGCTCATCGGCCAGGACAACGACTCGGCGCGCACCGGCGTCGTCAGCCTGGCCCAGCAGGTCAAGGTGGTCGGCATCGGCGTGCCGTACGCGGAGAACCCGATCCCGGACTCCGGGCTTTCCGACACGACCGCGATCGTGTCGGCCGTGATGCAGTCCAACAAGGGCGCCCCGCCGGACGTCATCCTCGCCGTCACCGACTTCGCGACCACGGTGAAGCTCACCCAGGCGTTCGTCGCCGCCGGCTTCAAGGGCAAGTTCCTCAACGCGGTCGGCTACGACCCGCGGCTGGCCGGTTTCGACGGCCTCGCCGGCTCCTACACGCTGCTGCAGTGGTCGCCGGCGGAGGACACCTCGTCGTCGGCCGTCCAGCAGCTCGTCGCCGACTTCAAGAAGTACGCGCCCGACCAGGCGATCAGCCTGCCGGCGATGGCCGGCTACTGGTCGGCGGACATGTTCGTCACCGCCGCCACCAAGGTCGGCCCGAACCTGACGGTCGACTCGCTGCTCAAGCTGCTCAACAACAACTACTCGAACTACGTCGAGGGGGCGCTGCCCGAGACGCGTTACCCGCTGAGCCATTTCATCGGCACGCCGTGCGCCTCGATCGTCCAGCTGACCGGCAAGGCCTACACCGTCCCGACCAAGCTGTCCTGCGGCTCCCTCCTCAAGCAGTGACCTGATCGCCAGGCCGGCCCGGGTAGCGCGGTCCCCCAGACCCGCCGCCCCGGCCGGTCACGGGCCGGTGGGCGTTACAGCTCGTGGCGGCGCCTGTCCCACCGCGTCGCGCGCGAGGTCGGCCCGGGTGGGGAGGGCGTCGTAGGCGCCGGGGCGGGTGATGGTCAGCGCGGCGGCGGACTGTGCCTGGTCAACGGCGTCAGCCTGGTCCGCCTTCGCGAGGTGGCAGGCGGAGAAGACGGCGGTGAAGGCGTCGCTGGCGCCAGTCGTGTCGATGGCCTCGGTGGCATGCGCCGGGTAGGCGCGGGTCGTCGCGCCGTCGTAGACCGCGCAGCCGCGTTCGGCGAGGGTGACGCAGACCAGTGGGATGGCGAGCGTCTTTCCGACGGCCTCGGCCAGGCGCTCGGCGGGGCCGTCGCGGGCTGGGTGATCGTCGGGCAGCAGGGCGCGCGCCTCGGCCTCGTTCGGGATGAGGACGTCGACGAGATCCCACCGCACGGCGTCGAACTCATGGCGGTCGGCGGGACGCGGCGCCGGGTTGACGATGACCTGGGCGCCCGCGGCACGGGCGATCCCGCCGACGAGGGAGATCGCCTCAGGGGCCTCGAAGGTGAGCAGGACGGCGTCGGCGCCGCGAATCGCCTTCTCCGCCTGGGCGATGACCTCGGGCGTGATGGCGTACTCGTCGGGGACACGCCAGACGAAGGCGTTCCGACCGTCGGGGGCGGTGAACACGAGACAGACCGGGGTCGGCACGGTCGGGTGCCGGGCGATCGTGGTCACGTCGATGCCCTCGGCGGCCAGCGTCGCGAGCAACGACGACCCGACAGGGTCGGCGCCGAGCACACCGACGGCCCAGACGTGGGCACCGGCGCGCGCGAGGGTGACGGCCTGGTTCAGGCCCTTGCCACCAGGAACCGTCCGGACCGAATCGGGGCGCAGATCGTCACCCCAGTTCGGCAGAACCGGGGTGTTGATCAGACAGTCGGCGTGGTACGAACCGACCACGACGATCCTCAGATCGGAGATCGGTCGCGGCGGCGCCGTGCCCGGCTCGGCCCGGCTCACCGTTGGTGTGTCCAAGCCATCTAGCTCGGCGGTGTCTCTGAAATCGGCGGTGTCTCTGAAAAAAGAGGTGCCTTCTCAGAAAGAAAGGCCCGCGCGTCCGGCAGCGCCTCCTCGATCGGCACCCGTTTGAACACGCCGAGCGCGTCCCGGTAGATCAGGAGCGCGCCCGTCCGGGCGAACTCGGAGATGACCTGCCGGCAGCCCCCGCAGGGCGCGCACGGCCCGCCGTTGCTTTCGGCGACGGCGACGGCGACGATCTCGAGGTCCTCCCTGCTGTCGGTGACCGCCTTGACGATCGCCGCCCGCTCGGCGCAGATCGACATCGGATACGACCGGTTCTCCACGTTGGCACCCGAGCAGAACCGGCCGTCCCCCGTCAGGAGCGCCGCGCCGACCTGAAAGTTGGAATACGGCGCATAGGCGAACTCCGTGGCCTCGGTCGCCATTCTCACGAGCTCGTTCACGATCTGGTCGGTGACGCGCGCATTGCTCACCATGGCCCCCTTGGACCTGGAGATGGGACGAGGACGATCCTGCCGGGCCAGCCGCCCCGCTCGAGCCCAGACCCGGATCCTGGCGGCTCTACTCCTCGCCGCGCCGGTAGACGAGGCCGTCCGCCTTCGGGGGCCGCAGCCGCTGCGAGGAGAACGCGAGTACCAGCAGCGTGGTCACGTACGGGGTGGCGGTGACGACCTGGCCGGGCAGCGAGTCGGTTCCGGCGTACCAGGCGGCCAGTCCGCCGGCGGCCACGAAGCAGGCGATGGCCGCGACGATCCGTCGTCGCCCACCGCGGCTGGCGGCCCTCCCGGCCACCGTGCCCTCGCCGCCGGAGTCACCGTTGTCGCCACCCGCGCCACCCGCGCCGCCAAGGCCACCGCCGGCTCCAAGGCCACCCCCAGCTCCGCGGATCCGCGACCGCCGCAGCAGCATGACCAGCCCGGCCGCGGCCAGCAGCACCGCCGCGACCAACAGCAGTGCGTGCACGGCCGGCGCATTCCGCAGCTGCAGTGCGTCCGCGTAGCCGAAGAGCGCGGCACCGGCGGCGAGCCCACCGGGCCGCCAGTTTCCGAAGATCATCGATGCCAGGCCGATATACCCTCGGCCGCCGGTCTGGCCCTCGCGGTAGAGGTTGGCGGCGACCTCGGCGAGATACGCCCCACCGAAGCCGGCCAGCGCGCCGGAGATCGTGACCGCCACGTACTTGTAGGCGTACACGTTGACGCCGAGCGTCTCCGCGGCGTGCGGCTCCTCGCCGCATGAGCGCAGCCGCAGCCCGAACGGGGTCCGCCACAGGATGACCGCGCTGAGCACCACCAGAGCGACCGCGATCAGCGTGAACAGCGAGATGTTCGTGAGCAGGCCGCGCAGCAGCCCGGCAAGGTCGGAGACAAGGAACCAGTGCCGGCTCTCGACCGGCCGCAGCGCCGACTCGACGCCGGGCACCGAGAACCGCCCGACCGGCCCGATCGGCGGCGACTGCGACTGGCCGCCACCGGGGGTGCCTTCGAGCAGTTCGGCGGCCAGGTACTTGGTGACGCCCAGGCCGAGGATGTTGATGGCGACACCGCTGACGATGTGGTCGACGCCGAAGGTGACGGTGGCGACCGCGTGCACCAGCCCGCCGATCGCGCCGAACAGCATGGCCGCGACCAGCCCGGCCCACGGCCCGTGCTCCCAGCCGATGCAGCCGGCCCCGAACGTGCCGAGGATCATCATGCCCTCGAGGCCGATGTTGACCACGCCGGCCCGCTCGGCCCACATGCCGCCGAGCGCGGCCATCGCGATCGGGACCGTGGCGCCGAGCGCCGCCCGTACGGTGCCCGACGAGGTGAGCTGGTCAGCCCCGGACACCACCCGTGCGAACGCCATGACCAGCAGGACGCCCGCCACGGCCCACAGCCAGCGCGGCCCCGCGGCGCGGCGCCACATCGGCGCCGCGGCGGAGCCCTCGCCCGCCGCGGTCGGTGTGCCGGGCCCGGATGCGGGCGGCGGTGGGCTTGGGGTCAGGACCGTCGTCACGCTCCCACCTCCTGAGGCGTCGACGGGGCGGGCGGGGCAGGGGTCGTCGCGGCGAGCCTGCGCGCGACGTCCCGCTGCTCGGCCCGGGTGCGCACCCGCCGGACCAGCTCATAGGCGACGACGACCGACAGCACGATGACGCCCTGGGTGACGAGCACGATGTCCCTCGAGACGCCCCGCAGCTCCAGCGAGGTCGCCGCGTTGTCGAGGAAGCCGAACAGCAGCGCGCCGATCGCGATGCCGACCGGATGGTTGCGGCCGAGCAGCGCGATCGCGATCCCGGTGAAGCCGAGCCCGGCGGGGAAGTCCAGGGAGAAGGTGTGCGCCGCGCCGAGCAGCTGCGGCATGCCGACCAAGCCGGCGACCGCGCCGGACAGGAGCATGCTGATGATGATCATCCGGCTGACCCGCACGCCGCTGGCCTTCGCCGCGTCCTCGCTGGCGCCGGCGGCCCGCAGGTCGAAGCCGAACCGGGTGCGCGACAGCAGGAACCAGTAGCCGGCTCCGACCGCGACCGCCAGGATCGCCAGGCCGTAGACCTGCAGCCGCGAGTCCGGGATGAGCGAGATCCCGGGGACCTGCCCGGAGGCCGGGATGGTCGGGGTACCGATGTTGTTCGAGCCGACGGTGCGCACGGCAAGCCGCTCCGGCGTCAGCAGATAGGCGATCAGCGCCGTACCGATGAAGTTCAGCATGATGGTCGAGATGACCTCGCTGACGCCGCGGTAGACCTTCAGCAGCGCCGCGAGGCCCGCCCACGACGCGCCCACGCCCATCGCGATCAGCAGCACGACTGTGACGTGCAGGACGGGCGGCAGGCTGATCTCGGCCGCCGCCGCGGCGGCGAGCAGCGCGGCCAGCCGGTACTGCCCGTCCACGCCGATGTTGAACAGGTTCATCCGGAACCCGATCGCGACCGCGACCGCCGAGAAGTAGTACGTCACCGCCGAGTTGACCATCAGCGCCTGGGACCGCGGCCGCTGGGCGTACGTGACCATCGTGTCGAGAACGTCGAGCGGGCTGCTGCCGGTGCCGAGCAGCACCAGCACCGTCACCGTGACCGCTGTGACCAGCGCCAGCAGCGGCGCCGCGAGCGCGGCGCCCGCGGAGGCGAGCAGCCTCGTGGGGTTCGGCACCGTCACCTGTCCTCCCCGGGCTGCGCGGCGGCACCGGTATCGCTGCCATCGCCGGTATCACCGACATCGCCGGCACCCGGTCCGGCCCCGTCCGTGGCGGGCGCGGCCGCGGCGGGTGTGGTGACCGCGCCCGGCGCGGTGTCCACGGCGGGCGTGCTGGGCACGGCCGGCGCGCGGCTCATGCCGGACATCGCCGATCCCAGATCCTCCGGGGTCACGCCGCGGGGGTCGGCCTCGGCGACCAGCCGGCCGCGCAGGATGACCCGCAGCGTGTCGGACAGGCCGATCAGCTCATCCAGGTCGGCGCTGACCAGCAGCACCGCCAGGCCCTCCCGGCGGGCGGCCCGCAGCTGGTCCCAGATCGCGGCCTGGGCGCCGACGTCCACCCCGCGGGTCGGATGCGCCGCGACGAGCAGCGTCGGGCCGTCGCGCATCTCCCGGCCGACGATCAGCTTCTGCTGGTTGCCGCCCGACAGCGCACCGGCGGCGACGGCCACCGACGGGGTGCGCACGTCGTACTCGGCCACGATCTGGCGGGTGTCGGACCGGGCCGCGGACGGCGTCAGCAGGCCGCCACGGGAGTTCGGCGGCCGGGTCTGATGGCCGAGCATGCGGTTCTCCCACAGCGGCGAGTCGAAGAGGAGGCCGGAGCGGATCCGGTCCTCGGGCACGTACGCCACGCCGGCCTCCCGGCGGCGTCGCGTCGGCCACGCGGTGACGTCGGTCCCGCCGAGCAGCACCCTGCCGGTGGCGGCGGGCCGGATGCCCATCACCGCCTCGATCAGCTCGGCCTGGCCGTTGCCCTCGACACCGGCGATGCCGAGAATCTCGCCGCGCCGCACGGTGAAGCCGACGTCCGTCACGGCCCGGCGGCCATCCTCGGTGTCGACGGACAGTCCCTCGACCGTCAGCGCCACCTCGTCGGTGACGGATTCCTCCGAGATCTCCGGAGAGGGCAGCTCGCTGCCGACCATCAGCTCGGCCAGCTGCCGCGCGGTGACCTCGGCCGGACGGACGGTGCCCACCGTCGTCCCTCGTCGGATCACGGTGATGTCGTCGGCGACGGTGAGCACCTCGTCGAGCTTGTGCGAGATGAAGATGATGGACAGGCCCTCGTTGACCAGGTCACGCAGCGCTCCGAAGAGCTCGTCGACCTCCTGCGGGACGAGAACCGCGGTCGGCTCGTCGAGAATGAGGGTGCGCGCCCCGCGGTAGAGCACCTTGAGGATCTCGACCCGTTGCCGTTCGCCGATCCCCAGGTCGCGGACGTAGGCGCCAGGCCGGATGTCCAGGCCGTAGCGGGTGGCGATCTCGTTGATGCGGGTCCGCGCCTGGCGGGAGTCAAGCAGGAGCCGGCGCCACCCCGGCTTGCGCGGCTCGGCGCCGAGCACCACGTTCTCCAGCACGGTCAGGTTCTCGGCGAGCTTGAAATGCTGGTGCACCATGCCGATGCCACGGGCGATCGCGTCGGCCGGGCTGCGCAGGGTGACGTCCTCGCCGTCGACGAGGATCGTCCCCGAATCCGGCCGGTGCATCCCGTACAGCGTCTTCATCAGCGTCGACTTGCCGGCGCCGTTCTCGCCGACCACCGCGTGCACGGAGCCGCGCCGGACGCGGATGGAGACGTCCCGGTTGGCGACCACACCGGGGAACGTCTTGGTGATGTCGCGGAGCTCGACGGCGAAGGCCGCTGATTCCGTGCCAGCGGCCTCGGTGGTCTCGGCCGCCGCGGCCGCCGCGGTCTCGGCCGCCGCCTCACGGTCGCCGGTGGCTGGCCCGGCGACCGGTGTTTCGGGGTCGTCGGCGGCTGACGCCTGTGTGCCCTCGGTGCCGATGCGAGACGCTCCTCGTGGGATGGACGGAAAGGTGGGCGGGCTCCGGGCCGTGCCGGCGCCGGCGCCGCGCCCTGGTAGGCCCGGGCCTCTGCCGCATGACGTTCCCGCGGCCGGGCCCCGCTCCGCTCTGACCGGCCAGGCGGGCCGGCGTAGCCAGAGCCGGCCGCGGTCAGTGACCTGACCGCGGCCGGCGTGGTTGGCGGGCAAGGCCCGCCAGGTGTCCGGCCTGGCTGGGTCAGATCAGCTGGTCGGTGTGGTCGGCACCTTGATCTCCCCAGAAATGATCTTCTTCTGGTAGTCCTCGGCCATGGCCGTGTACGGCGACACGGCACTGTTCGACGTCGAGAAGGCCACGCCGCCGACCTTCAGGTCGTACACCTTCGCCCCGGTCAGCGGCTTGCCGTCGACCGCCGACTTGACCATGTCGTAGACGGCGACATCCACATGCTTGATCATCGAGGTGAGAATGACCGGCTGGACGTCCGCGGCGGCGCCCAGGTACTGGTCCGCGTCGACGCCGATGGCGAGCTTGCCGGCGGACTTCGCGGCGGTGAAGACACCGCCACCGGAACCGCCCGCCGCGTGGTACACGACGTCGGCGCCGCTGTCGTACATGCCGGCGGCCGCGGTCTGGCCCTTGGCCGGGTCGTTGAAGCCGGTGAAGTCCGGCGGCTGGGTCAGGTAGGTCACCTGGATCTTGATGTCCGGCTTGACCGCCTTCGCGCCCGCCTCGTAGCCGGCCTGGAACTTCTGGATCAGCGGGGTGTTGACGCCGCCCACGAAGCCGATGTTGCCGACCTTTGTCGCCTGCGCCGCGATCGCGCCAACGAGGAAGGAGCCCTGCTCCTCGGCGAAGGTCAGGCTGGCGACGTTCGGCACATCGACGAGCGTGGCGTCGTCGATGATCGCGAAGTTGATGTCCGGGTACTCGGGGGCCACCTTGCCGAGCGCCGTCGCGTACGCGAAGCCGACCGCGATGATCGGGTTGTTGCCGGCGTCGGCGAGCTGCCGCAGCCGCTCCTCCTTCTGGGCGTCGGTCTCGCCCTCGGCGGCCTCCAGCTCGGTCTTCGTGACGCCGAGCCCCGTGGCGGCCTTGTCGAGGCCGGCCGCCGCCGAGTCGTTGAAGGACTTGTCGCCCCGGCCACCGATGTCGTACGCGAGGCCGACCTTGATGGACTTGGCGGCGGCGGTGCCGCTGGCGGCGGGCGCCGTGCCGTCGTCCCCGTCGTCACTCCCGCAGGCACCGAGGGCGAGCACCACCACGCTGGCGGCGGCGACGAGCCCCGTTATCTTCCCAAAGCGGCCGAATCTCCGCATACGCCTGTCTGCGTGCAAGGAACCTGTCTCCCCTTCGTATGCCTCGGGCACTCCACCCGTCGGCGCCGTCAGCGTCGGCCCCTGCCGGGAAAGATCCCCCCAATCCCCCCGATCTGGGCGTAACCGTAGGGAGGCTAGAACTAGCAGGTTTCACCGCCAGATGCCGGCAGTTTCCAGGCTCAACGCACTTGTAACACTTGTGTTACCTAATTCACAAAGGTCGAGTCAAGGTTGACGGTCACGTGACGCCGCGGACCGCGGGCGTGCGGGTACCGCGCTCCGTTATCGGTTGTTCATCCGGTTGGAACGCGTCGTTGGACGGCCGCCGGTCCCCCGCGGATCCGTGGCCTCGCCCGCTCAGGCCGGGGCCGGGGCGGAAACCGGCACGCAACAGCGTTGTCGGCGGATCACGGGTCGAGGCATCGCGGAGCAGCGGTCCGGTGAAGCCGAGACGTTGCGAGCCGCGGCCGGCCACCCGGGCCTGACCGCCCGAAAGTGACGCCGGCGAGGCGGCCCGGGCGGGTGCTGGGCGGTCAGATGATCTGGGTCAGATGATCTGAAGGACGACCGGCCTGGCGGCCGGCGCGGACTCGGACACCCGAAACGCGTCTCGGACGAGGTCGACGGGCGGCTGGACACCGTGGCGATGGTGAATGACCGCCAGCGGCTCACCCACCGAGACCCGATCCCCCACCTGGTGACGCAGCACGACCCCCGCCGAGTGGTCCAGCGGTCCGCCCTTGACGAGCCGGCCCGCGCCGACCCTCATCGCGGCCGTGCCGATGGCGCGTGGGTCGATCTCGTGCACGTAGCCACCGCGATCGGCGAGGACCTGCTCGCGGCAGTCGGCGGTCGGCAACCCGCCCGGTTCCGCCAGCGCTTCGGGCTCGGCTCCCTGCGCCACCGCCCAGCGGAGAAACTGCTCGTAGCCCTCGCCGCCGGCCAGGATCCCGCTCACCTTCCGCTCGGCCGCCTCCGGCGCGAGGCCCGGCTCCGCGCTGCGCAGCATCAGGCCGGCGATCGTGCGGCAGAGCTCCGTCAGTCCCGGCACCTCCTGGCCCCTGAGCACGTCCAACGCCTCACGTACCTCGAGGGCGTTCCCGACCGCATACCCGAGCGGCTGGCTCATGTCCGTGAGCACGGCCCGGCAGCGTAGTCCGGCCCCGGTGGCGACCTCGACCATCAGCCGCGCCAGGTCGAGAGCCCGGTCCCGGTCCGGGATCAGCGCCCCCGCGCCCGTCTTCACGTCGAACAGCACACCGTGCGCACCCACCGCTATCTTCTTGCTGACGATGCTGGCCGCGATCAGCGGAAGGCTGTCGACCGTTCCGGTGACGTCTCGCAGCGCGTACGTCGCCTTGTCGCCGGGGGTCAGGCGCGCGCTCTGCCCGGTGATGACCATCCCGACCTGGTCGACCATCCGGTAGACCTCGTCGGTGTCGAGCTCCAGCCGCAGTCCACGGATGGACTCCATCTTGTCGATCGTGCCCCCGGTAAGGCCCAGGCCGCGTCCGCTCATCTTGGCCACCGCCACCCCGCATGCCGCGACCAGCGGCACGACGATGAGACTCACCGTGTCGCCCACGCCGCCCGTGCTGTGCTTGTCGAGCACCACCCGTCCGGTCGCGGCGAAGTCGAGCGTCTCACCGCCGGTCACATAGGCCCGGGTGAGGGCCACCGTCTCCGCCCGCGACAAGCCCTGACAGGCCACCGTCGCCAGCCAGGCGGACATCTGATAGTCGGGAATCCGGCCGGCGACGAAGTCCGCCACAAGCCGCTCGATCTCTTCCACGGCCAACGCGGTCCCCGCCCTGGTGCGGGCGACAGCGTCGATGGCGCGCGCGGAGGCTTCAGCGTTCATGCGCTCAGTCTCCACGCTGGTCAAGGGGCGCAGGACGAGGTGTGACGCGCCCGCCCGCTGGCTGAGGGTCAGGTTTCTCGAAGCGCCGCCCGCGGTTAGACGAGCTCCGCGAGACCGAGCGATCTTGATGGCACGCCGCCAGGAAGGGCCTCGTCGCGAGGACCGGCTCAGTGCGCCAGGCGGCCGTCGGCCGGATGGCGGAAGGTTCGAGGGAGGACGGCCGCGGCCGCGACGGCGCTGGCGGCCGCCGCCACCGCTCCGGCGATGAAAGCGTGCTGGAACGCGTCGGCGGACGGGCGGGCGGCGGTCAGCGCCGATCCCGCGACGCTCGAGAGAACAGACACGCCGACGGCGCCGCCGAGCTCGTGGAAGGTGTTGACGAGCGCGGAGCGCAGGCCCGTCTCGGCCTGCTCCGCGTCGCTGAGCGAGGCCGTGAAAGCGGTGACGAAGATGGCCCCGATCCCGAGCGCGGCGACGCTCAGGCCGGCGACGAGGGCCACCGTCCGGTCGGACACGGCCGGCGCCGCGTAGCCCAGCGCGGCGAGGCCGAAGCCCGCGGGCGCCACGACGCGGGAACTCACCCGGGTCAGGAGCTCGCCGCCAAGATGCGCTCCGGCCACCGTCCCGACCGCGACGGGGATGAAGTAGAGCCCCGTCGCCAGGGCGCCGTGGTGATGCGCGTGCTGCAGCGTGAAGGAACCGAGGAAGAACGCGCCCACGAGCAGCCCGGTGGCCGTCAGCATCAGCAGCGCGCCCGCGGCGACCGGCCGCCGCATCAGCAGGCTCACCTGCAGCAGCGGCCGGGGCGTGACGCGCTCCACCAGGGCGAACGCGGTCCACAGCAGCACCGCCCCGACGAGCGGGACGATCGCACGCGCCGACAGCCAGCCCTGGCCGCCGTGGATCACGCCGTAGACGGCGCTGGCCGTCCCGGCCGTGACGAGCACGGCCCCGGGGAGGTCGAAGCCCGCCCCGCCGGCGGGCTCACGGGCGGGCCGGTGGCGCGTCGCGACCGGGACGGCAACGAGCAGGGCCATGCCGATAGGCACGTTGATGCCGAAGACCCAGCGCCAGCCGGCCGTGGCGGTGAGGACGCCGCCGAGCACGACACCGAGCGCGGAGCCGATCCCGGCCAGGCTCGACCAGACGGCGAGCGCCCGCTGCCGCCCTGGCCCAGGGAAGTACCCGAGCGCCGCCGACAGGGCGGCCGGCGACAGAACGGCGGCCGACAGGCCCTGCAGGGCCCGCCCGGCGAGCAGCAGGTCGCCCCGGCCGGCGAGGCCCGTGAGGGCGGACGACGCGACGAACAGCGCGAGGCCGATGAGGGCGAGGACGCGCGGGCCGTACCGGTCCGCGAGCCGGCCGCCGGAGAGCATGAGCCCGCCGAAGAAGAGCGTGTAGATGGTCATCACCCACGGCACGGTGGTCCGCGCGAGGCCGAGGCCGGCGGCGATGTCCGGCAGGGCGACGTTCACGACGGTGACGTCGAGAACGAGCATCAGCTGGGCCGTCGCGAGCAGCGCCAGGACGAGCCACGGCCGCGCGGTCTTGGGCGTGGCCTCGGGCACGGCCCGCTCGATGGTGGTCATGGAGACCTCCGATAACTTGAACACGACTGTACGAGTTTTCGGTACGCTACCATTAACTCGAATCAACGGGTACGAGTTATCGGTGATCGTCAGGAGAGGCCGGATGGCGGTGAGCGAAAGCACCCCGACCGGGCAGCGGGCCCGGCGAGCCGACGCGCGCCGCAACGTGGAGGCCATCCTGGACGCGGCCACGCGCAGCCTGCGGCGCAACCCGGACGTGAGCATCGCGGACATCGCGGCCGAGGCCGGCGTCGGCCGCATCACGCTCTACGGCCACTTCAAGACCCGAGCCGACCTGGTGGAAGCCGTCCTCGCCCGCACGATCAGTCACGCAAACGCGGCGTTCGACGGCCTCGACCTCTCCGGCGACCCGGTCGGGGCGCTGGCGACGCTCGTGACCTCGTCGTGGCGGATCGTCGAGCAGCACCGTGGCGTGCTGGGCGCCGCGTCCCGCGAGCTAGGGCACGAGCGCATCCGCGACGCGCACGACGACATCCTCGCCCGCGTCGGCCAGCTAGTGGAGCGCGGCCAGGCGGAGGGCGTCTTCCGCGGCGACCTGCCCGGCTCGTGGCTCGTCACTGTGATGCTCACGCTCATGCACGCCGCCGCGGAGGATGTCGACGCCGACCGGCTGGACGCTTTCGATGCCGGCCCCTACCTGGTCCGCACGCTCGTCGCCGCTCTCACGCCCCCCGGCTCGACCGTCCCGGTCCGGCGCAAGCCAGCCGAGTCGCCCACCTCCTGACCGCCGGCAGGTGAGCGCATCTCCGGGACGACCTGGCCGTAGGTGCCAAGGGTGAGGCCGATTTGGGAATGGCCGAGGACTCGGCGGTCTGGCCCGCGTAGGCCAGACCGCCGACCTGTGTTCCGACGCCGAGCCGACTGATCCCGGCAGGCTCGGCCGGGACGACCTACGGCAGCCGCACCTCGAGACGCAGCAGACGCGTCACCTGGGTCGCGCTGAAGTTGTCGTCGCTCAGCACGTAAGCGGACTCGGTGCCCCGGCCGATGCCGGCCGGGTCGAGCGCGAGCGCCTCGTAGTTGTCGAGCAGTGGGTTGATCTGCGGTTCCGGGCTGGTCGCGCCGAGCGTCGGGCACTTGGTCAGGTCGGCGACGAGCCGCTTGCCGACCAGGACACGCGCCGGAGCGGCCGAGAGGTTCGGGATGGCGCTGACATCGCCGCCACGCCTGGCATCCGGCACCGCGTACAGAGAAACCCCGTTGCCGACGCCAGCGGTGAACGACGCCTCCATGACGACGAAGCTTCCGTCCCGGTAGGCAGCGATCTCGGAGATCCTGTTACCCGCCTCGACCTGGTAGCCCAGCTGCTTGATCAGCTTGTAGTCGTGGCCAAGACGCTCGTAGACGAGGACGCGCCGCAGAGCCACCTCGCCTGTCACCGGCGCGTCACCGGAGAGCGCTCCCTCCATCGCCGCGTAGATGAACCGCTCCGACGGGGAGATCGTCAGGCCCTCGAGGGTGGCGTTGTTGATGGCCTCGCCAGCCGGCGCGACCTGGAAACGGGCTGGTACGGGCAGGCTCGCGACCTCGGTCCCCGTCCGATCGAAGATCCGGATCGACGGCTCGGTCTCGGAGCTGACCGCGTACTGGCCGTCTGGGAGCACCACCAGGCCCTCACCGTCGAAGTTCGTGCCGTCATAGGCGACGCCCGCCGCGTTCTTGAGCACCAGGGTGCCCACGACCTTCGGCGACGCGGGGTTGGTGAAGAACCAGAGCCGCGCCGGCAGCGTGCCCGTACGGTCCACGACCGCCGCATACGCATGCCGGCGGGGGTCGTAGGCCAGGGCGGACAGACCGCCAACCGTCTCCCCGTTCACGACGAGCTTGTTCAGCGCGTCGCTGAAGCCGACCGCGACCGCCCCCGGGGGGCAGGCGTTCGGCCCACCCGGCGCCGTAGATCGACCGGGTGCGCCCGAGCCGTCGGCGTTCGCGACGCCCGGGGTGGCGACGGCGACGGCGAGCCCCACCGCCACGGCCGCCGCCGCCACGGCCGCACGACACCCGGCCGACCGCGCGGGGCTGGCTGGTGTTGGGGAAATCGCTGACCGGTGGACACGACGATGAGCCACGAGGTCCTCCTCGGAACGCTCCGGCTGAAGCGTCTCTGCGCCTCGACGCGGACCCTGGGTCCGGGGCATGGCGGCTCCGCATCCCGGGGCAGCGGGATAGAACCCCTGAGGACTCGACGGACGCCAGTCGGCACCGCTCCGAGGCGAATTCAATAGGCCCGACGAGCCTCCCGACCCCGCCGAACGCCGGCGAAGCCCCCCGATGACCACCCCACGTCCGTTCCGTGAACTCACCAACCTGCAGGGGTCAGGGTCGCCGCGGAAGTGCTCCTGCCGGTGCCTGTGACCGTATCCGGTCGGATCCGGCGAGCAGAGCGTCGAGGGACCAGCGTCCCGGTCCGACGATCAGGAGGAAGACAAGGCCGAGGAGCATCGACCAGTCGGTACGGGCGTCGTGGGCCATACCCCAGAAGCCGGAGACGCCGAGGAAGCCGCCGGCCTGTAGTTCGCGCAGCTTGGTCAGGATGATCGCGAGGCTGATGTCGACGAGCAGCGGGATGCAGGCCAGCCGAGTGAGCAGCCCTGCCAGCAGGAGACTGCCGCAGACGATCTCGATGGTGCCGTCCAGGTAGGCGAAGAAACTGGGCGCGGGTATGCCGATCTTGTCGAAGCGGCCCGGACCGAGCTTCTCCGGGAACAGGAACTTCTGGATGCCCTCGGACAGGAAGACCGCGCCGACGAGCAGCCGGACCAGGATCAGTGCGGCCGGCCCGTCGGACTTGAGCATCTTGGCGAGGTCCGGCATGCGTCCTTCCCCTTCCGTCCTGGTGAGCTGACCTGGGTGGTGGGATCGCCCGCCTGGCACGGCCGGTTCGCGGGGTCGCTGGTGGACGCCCCGCCGGCCAACAAGGCCGCCGCCCCGAACAGGCGACGCCGAGGCAGTTCCCAAGGACCCGACACCACTCACCCCCTGCATGCGTAGCCGCACTGACACACAGCGTAGGAACCGGTGGCCCGGATCGCTTCCGGGCCCGGCGAGGCCGCGCAGGAAGACCGAACAATCTGGGTTGTTCGATCAAACTTGCTTGATGTAGCGTCTCCGGCGTGGCGGTGGATGGTCGGGATGTGCGCTTCCGCTGCTTGCGGGCCATCCGGTGCGGCGGCTGTTGAGCGCATCGGTCCGAGTTCGCCGGCCGGCGACTCGACGACATGGCCAGCGTGCGTGACTGGTGCGGACGGCCCGCCCGACGTTCCCGGGACTGCCGGGGACGATCCGCCGGAGCCTGCTCGACCCGGCCCGGATGGGCGGCAAGGGCGAAGCAAGCTGCCCGGCGGTCGAGCGGCTCGCCGCCGACGTCGAGGCCCGGGACCGCGTTCCGCTCGCGAATCGAGGCACCGTCGCACCTGGACGCGGCGGCGCCCGCCTGACGGCCTCTCCGTTTCGAGTACATGGCCGACGGCGTCGGCGCGACACGCCTGGAGTGACCTGTGGACCTGAACGCGGACGCGGCGGCGACGCCCACCCACCCCAGCGTCGGCACCATGCTGCGCGAGTGGGGCCGGATCGGCTGCCTTGGGTTCGGCGGCCCGCCGACGCACATCGCGATGTTTCGCCAGCTGTGCGTCGAGGACCGGGGATGGATCACGGCACACGAGTTCGAGGACGCGATCGCCGCCTGCAACCTGCTACCCGGGCCGGCCTCCACCCAGCTGTCGATCTACTGCGCCTGGCGGCTGCGCGGCCGGGCCGGCGCGCTCGTCGGCGGTCTCGCGTTCATCGTCCCCGGGCTGGTGGCCATCCTGGCGCTGTCCGCACTGTTCCTGGCCGGATCCCCACCCCGGTGGGTGCGCGCGGCCGGCGCCGGCGCGGGAGCGGCGGTCGCGGCCGTCGCCGTGCACGCCGCGATAGGACTGCTACCCGCGAGCTGGCAGCGCGCCAAGACCGTCAGCCGCCGGCGCTGGCCGCTCTACCTGGCCGCCGGCCTCGCCGGCGCCGCGACGCTCGGCCCCTGGCTGGTCCTCCTCCTCCTCGGCTGCGGCCTGGTCGAGCTCGCGGCCCGCACCACCAGCCTCGGCCGCGGCGGCCGGACTCACCTGCCGGCGGTCACCCCGATGCCCGTGCTGGCAGCCGGCGCCGTGGCCGGCGGTGGGCTGCTCGCGCTGGCCTGGGTCGCGATCAAGGTCGGCCTGCTGTCCTACGGCGGCGGTTTCGTCATCATCCCGCTCATGCAGGCCGACGCCGTCGACCACTACCACTGGATGAGCGCCAGCCAGTTCCTGGGCGCCGTCGCCCTCGGCCAGGTCACCCCCGGCCCCGTCGTGCACACCGTCGCCGCCGTCGGCTACGCCGCAGCCGGCATCGGCGGCGGACTGCTCGCCGCCGCCGTCGCCTTCGCCCCCTCGTTCGTGTTCATCCTCGTCGGCGGACCCCATTTCGACCGGCTGCGGTCCAACCCCCGAACGCGTACCTTCCTCGACGGCGCCGGGCCCGCAGCGCTCGGCGCCATCCTCGGCTCCGCCATCCCACTCGCGCTCGCCCTGCAGGAGCCCTGGCAGTTCGCCGTCCTCGCCGGCGCCGCCGCCCTTCTCCTCGTAGCGCGCCGCGGCGTGGTCCTCACCCTGCTCGCCGCCGCCGTTGCCGGTGTGGTCGTCGTGACCGCCGGAGGACCGCTGGCCTACTGACCCGACGACGGCCGGCGTCGAGGGCATGGCCCGGTGACTGCTGGGAGGCGCCATCACGTCGAGCCCGGCCTTCATCCGCCTCCGATAGCCCGCGGATAAGCCAGCCCAGGAAAGGTTGACTGATCCGCGGGCGCAGGTCGAGGCAGCTGTCATAGTCAGCGGACGTGCACTAAACCGTCCTCAGGCACCACCGTCACCTCTCGTTGGGACAGTGCCGTCGTCGTCCCGGTCATCGATCACATGGAGCAAGAACCGGATACGGGTCTCCAAGTCGACGGCGAGACGCTCGAAGGACGGATAGGTTTCGTCGTCGGTATCGCCGTCCAACGCAGGGTCTGGAATACTCCAGTGGATGAGGTTGGGGTGCCCGGGGAAATCCGGGCAGACCTCCCGCACACGGTCACACAGACTGATCACATGGTCGAACCGCTGACCGATGAACGCGTTCAGGTGCTTGGCGCGCCGGCCGCTCAGATCGATTCCTCGGACCGACATCACCCGCACAGCGTTCGGATGCAACCTCTTGGGATGACTGCCAGCGCTACATGCCACCGCCCGGCCACCGGCCTGCGCCTGGAGGAGTCCTTCGGCGATCTGCGAACGGGCGCTGTTCCCGGTACACAGAAACAGGACCCGCGCTGGCGTCCTCGCCGGCTCCACGGGACAGGCGGGCGGTGGCGCCAGCCGTAGAGCAGGATGCAGCCCCCCACCCGCGGCGGCAAGCAGCTCTCCGCAACGCATCAGATCAAGCTTGTAGTAGGCGTCCCGACCGTCCGCCGAACTACGCCGCATCGACACCAACCGCGCGGACCGCAGCTGGCCAAGGTGGTAGGAGACCAGGCTCTGCTTCTGACCCAACAGCTCAGTCAGCTCCCGGACCTGCCGATCGCTGCGAGCCAGCTCGCTCAACAACCGCCAACGCACCGGGTGGCCGGCCAGCCGCAGGAACATCGGCGGGGACACCTCACGTCCGACAGCTATCACGCCCCAGACGATACATCAGTCTAATTCGACCCATCAATCCAGACTGATCGATCGTTCCTCGACGGGCAACGACCACCCCGGCACCCCGCTTTGCCAGCGCCGCCGCAGTGGTCATTGAGAAGATCTACAAGGACTTCTACGACAAGCGGCAGGTCTCCATGTCCCGCACAGAAAGGAACTACCGGCTCGGCACGAACGTCAAAGCGCCCAGGGGTGGCGTCGTCATAGCAGATCCGGGTCCGGCCTACCGAGTTCCGAATCTTTTTCTTCTTGCAGAACCTGACGAACTGGCGGCTGACTTCCGCGGTCGGCGTGGAACACGACGCCGGCGAGCGGCACCTCGGCGTGCGCACCCGCCTTCGCGACCTCCGCCGCCAACGTCTCCGGATCGTTGGCGATCCGGACGGTCGACAGCGGCCGGACGGTCGACAGCGGAACGCCTTCCGGCGTCATCCGCACCACCACACTCCGGCGACGGTGCAGATCAATACCGACTACCTGCGTGCCCTTGAGTCACAGGGGCCTCCTCGTCCAGTGACGATGGCAACAACCCCCGGCCTACCCGGGGGCCGTCACCAAAGAGCGGAGGCCCCGCCCTTCATCGCATCAGCGCGGGGATGTGGTGAGTATCGTCGGCCGGGATGGACATGGATATCTGCCTGTTCGGCGGGCTGCGGGTGTTCAGGGCGGGACATGCCGTCGACCTTGGACGACCCAAGCAGCGGTTTCTGCTGGGTGTGCTGGTCCTCGATGCGGGCCGGACGGTGCCCGCGCAACGACTCGCCGAACTGCTCTGGGGACGGGACGGCGACCGCGAGCGGGCCTCGCTGCAGGCATATGTCTCCCACCTCCGCCGCGCGCTGGAGCCGCCGCGCGCCGTTGGGGCGGGGCCGTCGGTAGTCGTTCGCCAGCCGCCCGGATACCGGCTTGCGGCCGATCGGGCGCAGGTGGACGTCCTGCGGTTCGAGGATCTACTGAGTACCGGCCGCCGGTGCGCAGGGGCGGGCCGGGACGCCGAGGCGCTGGACGCGTTTGAGTCGGCGGCCGCGCTGTGGACCGCACCCCCGCTCCCGGAGTTCGCCGACCGACCGGTCGTCCTCGACGCCGCTACCCGGCTGCGCGGTCTGTTGGGAGTCGCGCTTGAGGGCGCGGCGGAGATTCACCTGCGGACCGGACGCGCCGACGCGGCGGCGTCGCTTCTGGAACCTGCCGTTGCGGAGTTCCCGCTGCGTGAGCGGCTGCACAGCCTGCTCGCGCTCGCGTTGTACCGCACGGCCCGGCAGGCTGATGCGCTCCGCGTGATCGACAGCTCTCGCCGTGCGCTGATCGACGCCGTCGGGTTGGCGCCGAGCGCGGAACTGCGGGAGCTCCAGCGACGCATCCTCGCCCAGGCAGCCGATCTGGACTGGCAGCCGGCGGTGGCGACGCCACCTGAGCTGACAGGGGGCACGGCGATCGAAGCCGGCCCGCCGTCCTCACTGCGATGGGAGCCGCTCCTGGGCCGGGACGGCGAACTCGAACTGTTGCGGCGTGCGGCGGCCGGCGCCGTCCGGGGGCGCGGCGGCGCGGTCACCGTGAGCGGGCCGTCTGGCATCGGCAAGACCGCTCTCGTCGAGCAGATGACCGACCTCGTCGCCACCAGTGGCTTTGCCACCGCCTGGGCACGGTGCCCCGAGAACGGCGGTTCGCCGCCGTTCTGGGCACTGGCGCACCTCGGCCGGCAACTCCGCGACGTCGGTGCGCTCCCCGTCGACCTGCTGGCGGCCGACCCGGCCGGTGCTGGCGACCCCTTCGTCCTGGCCCAGGCCGCCGTCGGCGCCCTTCGCGGGGCAAACCGGCCGGTCCTGCTCGTCATAGATGACCTGCAGTGGGCCGATCGGGACACCCTGCGTGTGCTCGCTCATCTCATCAAAGAGCTGCGCACCACCCGAACCCTCCTGCTGGTCACTACTCGCCCGCCGGAGTCGGCTGCCGGCGACGAACTGGGCCGCTGCCTCGCCGAACTCGCCCGGCAGCAGATTGCCGAGGTAACGCTCCACGAGCTCAGCCTCACCACGGTCACCGAATGGCTCGCCATCCGGGCCGGATCCCCGGTACCACCGACGATTGCTGCCCATGTGCAGTCGCGGACCGGGGGTCTTCCGCTGTTCATCCGAGAGCTCGTCGAGCTTCTCGCCGCCGAGGGCCGCCTCGCCGACCCCGCGTTGCCCGCGGGGTGGGCTACCGTGCCGTTCGGCGTGAAGTCGATCGTCCGCAGACGCGTTGCGAGGTTGCCGACGGCTCGGGCGCAACGACTGCTGTCCATCGCGTCGGTGCTCGGGTCGCCGTTCGACCTCGCCGTCGTGGCGGACGTGGCCGAGAGCCCACTCGGGGAAGCGCTGGTCGACCTCGCCGACATCCTGGACGCCGGGCTGGTGGTGCCCGACGGTGCCGCCGGCATGTTCAGGTTCTCCCACGTCCTCGTCGCGGAGGCACTCGCGGACGAGGTGAACGCCGCCCGCCGGGCCGGGCTGCACGCCGCGGCCGCCCGGTCGGTGGCCCGACGTCACCCGGGCGACGAGCACGCCGCGCGGGTCGCTCAGCATGCGGTGGCCGGCGCCGCCGCAGGCACCGCTCTGCTTGCCGCGACGGCGGCGCGCCGGGCAGCCCGACTGGCCCAGGCACGCGCGGCACATGCCGAGGCGGCCCGGCACTGGGCGAGCGTGGTGGAGATGCTCGAACGCAGCCAGCCCGAGGACGGGACGGCCCGGCTGCGGGCGCTGGTCGAACTGGCCCGCGCCCACCAGCGGGCCGGCGAGGTCCGTGCCGCCCAGCAGGCCGTGGTCGCCGCCGTCGAGGTGGCCGGCTCGCTCGGGGATGTCGCGGCGATGGGTAACGCCGTGGCCGTGCTCAACCATCCGAGCATCTACCCCAACCAGCCCTACGGGGTTGTCGACCTCCGGCTCGTCGCGGTGCTGGACGGCGTCCTCGCGGCGCTCCCGGCGGACGACAGCGCAGCGCGGGTACTCGTTCTCGCCGCTTTGGCGACCGAACTGTTCCACAGCAGCGACACCGAACGCAGAGACCACGCTACGAACGAGGCGATCGACATCGCGCGGCGGCTCGGCGATCCCGCGGTGCTGGCTGGCGCGTTGCACGCCCGTACCTTCGCGCTGAAGCGGCCCGCCGCGGTACCGGTCCGCCGGCGGGTCGCACTCGAACTGCTCGCCCTCGCCGAGCAGGCCGCGCTGGGTGACGACCTCGTCCTCGTCGCCCAGTTGCAGGTGACCCAGGCAGACTTCGCGCTCGGTGACTTCGACGCCGTCCAGGCCGGATTGCCGCGGTGTCTCGGATTGGGCGACCGGCCCGTCGGCCAGGCGCTGCGCGGCCAGCTCGGCTTCTTCCGAGCCCTCTTCGAGCTCGCACGGGGACGTTACAGCGAGGCAGTGCGGCACGCCGAGGAGGCATTCGAGGTGTTCCGCCGCGGCCGCGGCGACGAGGCCGGGTTCTATCGCCTCGCCCAACGCCTGACGATCGGCCATGACCTCGGCGGGCTGGATGATGGTCTCATCGACGCGGTACTGGCTGACGCCGAGGTCACCGGCTTCGCGCTCGCCGTCCGGCTCTACGTCGCGGTGATCCTGTTCGACCTCGGACGGCCCGACGATGCTGTCCGGCAGCTGCCATACCCGCGGGGGACGGTGCCGGATCGGCCTCTCGACTACGTCACCGTGTTCATCGACGTCGCCGCCGCCATCGTGGCTGCCGAGACCGGCGACGCCGTCGCCGCCGCTGTCCTGCTCGACCGGATCACGCCGTGGGCCGGCCGGTGGGCGTCGGCCGGCACAGCCGCCGCCTCGCTCGGTCTCGTGGATCTGGCCATCGCCCGGCTGCATGCGGCGGTGGGCGACACGGCTCGGGCTCGCCCCGCCTTCGCGGCGGCTGTCGCCGGACACGAGAGGGTGGGCTCACCTGCCTGGCTGGCCCGCTCGCTGCTGCACCAGGGCCGGTTTCTTCGCGCGGCCGGGGACGGAGCCGCGGCCTCGGCCGCATTCACCCGAGCCGCGGCGCTCGCCGACGCGTTCGCGCTGCCGATTGTGGCCGGCCAGATCGTCACCGCGCAGAGCTGAGTAGTCCCGCCTGTCCTCGGGCCGCAGGCAGTCTCCGCCCGTTGTCGGCCGCGGGCAGTCCCCGCCCGTCGTCAGGCCGCAGGCGGTCGCGGTGGACGTCAAGGTTCCGTCAAGGTTTCGTCCCAGCCCGGGCTCACATCCTTGCACCATGCGAACGAACACCCGTCCAGCCGCCTCCACTCCCAACCTCAGCAGCTATCTCCGGGTCCACCAGGCGCTACGGGCGAGCGCCGCCCGGCTGGCCGCAGCCGCGTCCTCACCACCGGCGGACGCCCACACCGCCAGGGCGCTCGCCCGCTGGTTCCACGGCTTCGCCGAGGAGATCCAACTCCACCACCGCATCGAGGACACACTGCTGTTCCCGGCGCTGGCCGCCCGTGTCGCAACCTACGGCGACTACGCGCCTGCGCTGGAATCCGACCACGCGGAACTCGACGCGATCCTGAACCAGCTCCGCGCGGCCCTCGTCAGCGGCGACCACGGACGCTCCGCAGCCCTCGCCGAGGACCTGTCAGACCACCTCGACCGTCACCTGGGGTTCGAGGATGACGAGATCGTCCCGCTGTTCGCCCGCCATTTTACTGGCGCCGAGTTCGACGAGCTGAACGCGAAAGCCGTACGGATGACGCCCGTGAGCCAGCTTCCGTTCACCGCCCCCTGGCTGTTGTCGCACCTCGACGAGGTGGAACAAGCCGAGCTGCTCGCGTCGGTCCCGCGGGCCATGCACCTGTTGTGGATCCTCACCCGTCGTCGCTACGCCCGGCTCGCCGCGACCGCGTTCACACCGCGCTGATCCTTTCGCGCTGATCCTCGGCAGAACACGACATCGTAGCGAAGAAACCACCGGAGGAAATGCAATGACCGCGACCACGACAACCCCGTCTCCGACCCAGCTGGCCGCTGCCCGTGAGCGCAACGAGGCGGTCTGGAGGACGTCGAGCGCGTTGCTCTACGCCGGGCGTATCGACGAGTTCATCGCCTGCTGGCACGACGACGCCCGCTATGAGGTGGCCTACCCCGTCGGGAGCTTCCCGGCGCTCGTCGAGGGCCGAGCGGCGCTGGCGCAGCTATTCAAGGGCTTCGGCGCCGCCACCACACGAATCGACGTGCATGACGTCCGTTTCTACCAGACCGACGACCCCGAGGTGGCCTTCGTCGAGGAGCGCATGGTCGCGGAACTGGTTGGCGGCGGGCAGTACGAGAACAAGCTCGCCATCCGGGTAACCTTCCGCGACGGCCTGCTCGCCCAGATGTTCGAATACTACGGTCAGAGGGCGCACGAGGAACTCCTGCGCCACCTGGGCCTGACGGCCTGACTGTCGCCCCTTGTGGGCGATCGCCCGTCGGGTGACCCTGTAGTAGCGGTGGTTTGTCGTGATCGTTTGATCATGTATGGGTGGCCGAGGAATTCCGTGGCTGTGCCGGGTAGGGAAGGAGTGGTTCGGTCGCGGAGGTGATCGCGATGGCAGAGCGGCTGCCGTGCTCGAACGTGATGTCAGGTCGGACTGGGAACAGCGTGAGCGGCACCGGACCGGATTTCGACGGGCTGGTCGTGGCGAGGCAACCGCAGTCCGGACCGCAGCCCCCCGCCGCAGGTGCTGTCTCCGCGAGTTCGGTGCTGAACGTGGCGGTTAGCCCGGCGGGGTGTAGGCGGCGCGGTTGGGTTCGACGAACATCTCCAATGTGCGAGGCGCCGCGCCGGTGAGCGCGCGAATCTCGTCGGTTACCTGGGAGTGTCGGCCGTCCTGCATCGCCAGGTCGATTCCGACGGCGACGTCGGCCAGCCAGCCCGGTACGCCCCGGGCAGCCATGGCTGCGCGCACATGGGCTTCGTCGGCGGCGTCGTAGCTGATTCGCCGGCCCAGCACCCGGCTGAAGCGTTCGGCGATCTCGGTGAATGTCAGCGCCTCCGGCCCGGTCAGCTGGTAGGCCGCTCCGCGGCCAGCGGGGTCCCGCAGCACGACCGCGGCGGCCTCGGCGACGTCGCGGGTGTCGACCAGGGCGACCCTGCCGTCGGGTACCAGCCCGGCCCACCTGCTGGTCGCCGCGATCGAGGGCGCGGCGACCAGCAGGTTGCTACTGAAATAGGTGGGGCGGAGCAGGGTGTGCGGCACCCCGGAGGCGGCCAGGTAGGCGTCGAGTTCGCCGTGGCGTCGGCCGATCTCGTAGCCGGCGTCGAGGTCCGCGTCGAACACGGACAGCCGGACCAGGTGGGGCAGTTCCGCCCGGGCGGCGGCGTCGACGACGTTCCGCTCCAGCGCGATCTGCCGCGGGCTGGTGGACAGCGCGAGGAAGGCTGCGTCTAACCCCGTCGTCGCGGACAGGAGCAGCGCTGGGTCGTCGAAGGGACCGCTGATGATTTCGAGGTGCCCGGTGGCAGGACGCCGGGTGGCGCGGAACACGGTCTCGGCCTTGTCCCGGTCCCGCACCAGCGCCCGCACCGGCACGCCGTCCCGCAGCAGGCACCTGACGAGGTGCGACGCGGTTCGGCCGGTAGCGCCGACGACGAGGACGGTCACCGCCGGTCGTCCCCGTCCTTGCCCTGGTAGTCGCCGCTGACCACGCCGCCCCGGGTGAGATATTCCGCTGTCACCCGACGGTTCTGTTCGTCGAGTTCGGCCTTGTCCATGACTGGTCTGAGTTCCTTCGGCTAAGTGGGTGAGATCGACCGGAACCGGTGCCGCCACGGGTCTTAGACGCTGGCCATCATCCCGCCGTCGACGACGACGTCGGCGCCGGTGAGGTAACTGGCCGCGTCCGAAACCAGGAAAGCGACGGTCCGGGCCACTTCTTCGTCCGACGCTATTCGGCCGAGCGGAACCTTGGCCGTCAGCGTCGCGCGAAGACTGGTCAGTTCCGCGGCGGACAGCCCTTGTTTCGCCAGCGCCGGGGTGTCGACCGGGCCAGGGCTGACGACGTTGACCCGAATCCGCCGGGGGGCAAGTTCCACGGCGAGCGCCCTGGCCATCGACGCCAGCGCTCCTTTGGTGGCGACGTACAGCGACATCCCGGGAAACGACCGGGCCACCAGCCGCGAGCTGTTGAACACGACGGCACCGCCGTCGCGGAGCAGCGGCAGCACTCGCTGCAACGTGAAGAACTGCCCTTTCACGTTCACTCCGAAATGTTCCTCGTACGATTCTTCGGTGACGGAGCCGAACGGCGAGGGCTGGGCGACGGCGGCGTTCAGGAACACCGCGTCGAGGTGCCCGAACCGGTCACGGAGTTCGGCGGCGAGCACGTCGGCGTCCGCCAGGACCCGGGCGTCGGCGCGCTGGACGAGGACGTCGTCGGGCAATGCGTGTCGCGCCGCCGCCAGCGTCTCGGGGTTCCGGCCAGTGATCGCGACGGCGAACCCGCCCCGGTGCAGCAACCGAGCCGTGGCCAGGCCGATTCCGGTGGTTCCGCCGGTGACAAGCGCGACCCGCGGCTGGTTCTGGTCCTGGGCGGTGGCGTTGGTCGTGGTCATGTGCGTGTCCTTGTCCTTGTCGTTCTCGTGAAGCTGTCGTGGGACCTGGACGTCCGACTCAGACCGCCGCGCCGAGGCCGCCGTCGACCGCGATCGTCGTGCCGGTGACGAAACCGGCCGCTGGGGAGCCAAGGAACGCCACGACGCGGGCGACGTCCTGGGCGACGCCCAGGCGGCCCAGTGGGATCGCGGCGGCCAGGTCTTTCCGCATCGTGGCCAGCGCCGCGCCCGGCAGGCCGAGCTTGGAGAGCGCGGGCGTGTCCGCCGGGCCGGCACTGACCGCGTTAACCCGGATTCCTCGCGGCGCGAGTTCCACGGCCAAGGCGTGGACCAGGGCGGTCAGCGCGCCCTTCGTCGCGCTGTAAACCGACCAGTTGGCCAGACCGAGCGTGGCGCCCAGGGCCGTACTGAACACGACGGAGCCGCCGTCTCGCACCAGTGACAGGACCCGTTGCAGCGTGAACAACTGACTCCTGACGTTCACGTCGAACATTTCGTCGTACGTCGCCTCGTCGACTGCTCCGATCGGGACGAGCTGGCCGACACCTGCGTTGAGGAATACTACGTCGAGCCGGCCGAAACGATCCCGAACGGCAGCCGCCACCCGATCCGGCTCTGCCGGTGCGCGGGCGTCGGAACGTAGCACGACCACATCGGCGGGCAACTGTTCGGCGGCGGCGGCAAGTGTTTCTGGATTTTGGCCGGTGACGAGCACGTCGAACCCGTCGGCATGCAGCAGCTGCGCCGTCGCGAGACCTATTCCGGTGGTACCGCCGGTCACCAGCGCGGCGGGCCTTCCAGTGAGCGATGACACGAAAAACGCTCCGTTCGACGGCAGGCGCCAGGCGGCCCTCGGAAGGTGGGACGACTGGCGGGGCGAACGCTCTGTGCGGCTTACGCTAGCCACGACTGGACCGATCTGTCCAGTCCAAGCTAGAGTGACGTCGTGAAGAACCAACCGACGACTGGCCGGGGCCGGCACAGCCGCCAGAAAATCGTCGATGCGGCGTCGGCCCTGATCGACGACCGCGGCGTGGCCGGGGCCGGGCTGGACCAGATCCTCACGGCGGCGGGGGCCAGCAAGAGCCAGCTCTACCACTACTTCGGCGACAAGGGCGGACTCGTCAGGGCGGTCGTCGCCGACCGGTTCGACTGCCTGGTCGAAGCGCAGCAGCCTCGGCTCTCGCAGCTCGACAGCTGGACGGCGATCCGCGCCTGGATGGACGAGTTCGCCACCCAGACCGCGGCGAGCGACTTCCCCGGCTGCCCGCTCGGCAACCTGGCCGGCGAGCTGGCCGGTCGCGACGAAGCCACCCGCGCCGACCTGTCGGCCTGCTTCGAGCGCTGGCAGGCCTACCTGACGCAAGGCCTGGAACGCATGCGGACCCGAGGCGAACTCGTGCCCGACGCGGAGCCGGAGTTCCTGGCGCTCGCGGTCTTCACCAGTTTGCAGGGCGGCGTCCTCCTCGCCCGGACCCACCGGGACGTCCTGCCGTTGCGCGTCGCGCTCGACGCCGCCTACGCCCACCTGCGCTCGTTCGCCGCGCCCCAGCCCGACGTCGGGCGATGAAACCCCGCGCCGCCGCGGGGGCGCGGCCGAGGTGCGCCAGGAAATCGCGCGGCCGCCGGTGGTTCGGTCGACAGTCGGCGGCAGGCCCGCCAGGGGGCTACGGGGCGAGCGAAAGACACAGACAGCCTGGTAGTAGCCATGATCCAGGATTCGCCCAGGCCGCTGGCTCCCTACAGCTCGTTGCCCCAGAAGTAACGGGCGACCATCTCCACGCGCTGCAGCTTGTCGCGCTGGGTGGCCTCGTCGAGGCCGCCCGGGACCGAGCGGAAGCCGCCGTTCGTCGAGATCGCGATGTCGTCGATGTCGACGACCTCGGCCGCGGCGTCGATCCGCCCGACCAGCTCGTCGACGTTCTCCAGCGCCGGGTCGCTCACGTCCACGATGCCGAGGGAGATCACCAGACCCGCCGGCAGCTCGCCGAGCGGGAACCGCGCGGCGGCATCGCGGGGGAACTCGACGCACAGCCGGCCGAACGGCGACCGGCCGAGGAAGCCCGCCACAGCGGCGGCGTCATAGGGGCCGCCGGCCGTGCCCGCGGTCGTGATGTCCAGGCCGACGCGGAACTCCGCGGGCGTTTCCAGGCCGGCGAGCACCTGCGCGTCGGCGGCGAGCATCCGCTCGATCGCCGCGTCCGGGTCGAGGCCCAGCTCGGCGGCCCGGGCACGGCCCCGCTCGGCGAGCAGGAAGCCGTACGCCGGGTTGGTGAGCAGCACGTAGCGGACGCCGTCGGCGGCGGCCGCGGCGATCTCGTCCCGCAGGATCCGCGCGAGCCGCTCCCCCGCGTCCGCGGACGCGGCCGGGTCCGCCCCGCCCGCCTCGGCCGCCAGTTCGGCGACGTAGCCCGGCGACGGGAGGGCGACCAGGACGGGCCGCTGCACCGCCGAGAGCACGAAGTCGGTCTCATGCTTGACCAGTCGGCCGCGCTCGGCCGGCGGTTCGACGAGCGCCCGGACCTCCGGGGCGTGCCGCTCGCCGACGAGCCGGGCGAGCGGGCCAGCGGCCGCACCGGCGGGGCCGAAGCCCGCGATGCCGTCGTAGACGACGGACAGGTGGTTGCGCCGTCGGTACTCGCCGTCGGACGAGGCCGCGAGCCCCAGGCGGCGCTGGGTGAGCAGCGTCCGGCTGACGGCCGTGTCCTCGGCGGCGCGCAGATCGACGTCGGTCCCCGCGGCACGCGCCTCGACGATCTTCGGCGGCGTGAGCAGGCTCGCGTGGTGGTCGATGTGGTACTTGAAGTCGTCAGCCACGGCTGCGCTCCTTCTTCGCGCCGGCCCACGCGGCAAAGTCGAGCTCAAAGCCGGCCGACTTGACGATCCGCTCGCAGATCCGCTGGTCCTCGTCGGGGCTGCCGCCGGAGATCCCGACGCCGCCGAGAATCTCGCCGTCGCGTTTGAGGGTGATGCCGCCCTTGGTGGCGATGATCGGGTGGTGGCCCATCCGGCCGACCTGGGCGAAGAACACCGGGTCGGAGTCGCGCCAGCCTTCCAGCATCTCGGTCGGCCGCTGCATGACGGCCGCCGAGTACGCCTTCGAGACGGCGATGCTCGGCGTCATCGGCCGGGCGCCGTCCATCCGCTCGACGAGCACGACGAAACCGCCGTAGTCGACGACGGCGACGCTGATCGCCTTGCCGAGGTCGAGGGCGAGCGCCCGGGCCTCGTCGACGAGGGCGCGCGCCTCGGTGAGGGTCGGGGAAGAGGTCATGCGGACGCTCCAGAGCTCGACAGCGCGCCCGGCAGCTCGGCGCCGTATACGGAGGTGAGGAATCGGTCGAGGGCGGCGTTGAACAACTCCGGGGTCTCCCAGTACATCGAGTGCGGCGCGGCGGTGACGATGTCGAGCGTCGCGCCCGGCAGCAGCGCGGCCGCGGCGCGGACCGTGGCGGGGCGCAGCACCGCGTCGTTCTCGCCGGCAAGCAGGCAGATCGGGATACCCGACGCGACGACCTCCGCGGCGGTCGGGCCGTCGGTGTTGAGATTGCGCAGGTCGGCCATCTTCGCGGTGTTGAAGGTGCCCATCTGCTGGAAGAGGAACGTGCGCGCCGGGTCGGCGGCGCGGAAACGCGGGGTGAGCAGCCGGTCGAGCACCGGCAGCTTCTCGGCCTCGGCCCGGTCGGCGCGGACCCGGGCGGCCAGGTCCGGGTGGTCGATGCCGCCGAGCGAATGGGCGAGCACGACGCCGGCGGCGCGCGCCGGGTCGAGCAGCGCCGCCTTCAGCGCCGCGGCGGCACCGATCGACTGGCCGACGAGCACGGCGCGGGCGATGCCGGCCGCGTCGAGGACAGCGGCGATGTCGTCGGGGAAGGCCCGGCTGTCGTACTCGGCCATCGTCGAGTCGGACCGGCCGAAGCCGCGCAGGTCCAGCGTCACCACGGTGAACCGGTCGCGCAGGTGCGGGACCTGCTGCCACCAGGCGGCGTGGTGGCCGCCGGAGCCGTGTACGAACAGGACCGCCGGCCCGGCGCCGTGCGTCTCGTAGTAGATCAGGGCGCCGTCCGCCGAGGTCGCGTAGGGCACGTCAGCCTCCCTGGCCGTTCGTGGCGGGCGCACCCGCGGCACCGCCCGCACCGGGACCGCCCGCACCCGGACCGCCCGCGCCGGGGCCACCCGCGGCAGGACCGCCGGGCGCTCCGGGGCCGCCCGGCCGTCTGGCGTGGTAGACGATCTCGATCATGGTGTGGTCGGGGTCGTGGATGTAGCAGAACTTGGAGTTGTTCTCGGGGCGCTCGATCGGGCGGGTGTAGCGGACCCCCAGCTCGCGCAGATGCGCGAGGAAGCCGTCCCAGTCCTCCACCTCCATGGCGAAGTGGTAGGGCGACATGCGGTCCATCTCCTCGACCGGGGTGAAGTGCAGGTCGAAGTTACCGCGCGTCATCAGGACGACCTTGGTGTTGCTCTTCGGGGTGATGGCCTTGAGGCCGAAGACCTTGGAGTACCACTCCTTGGTCCGCTCGGGGTCGGTGGTCGGGAAATTGACGTGGTGGATATAGGCGGGACGACTGCTCATACCGGCTCCCCTGGGTTTCCGTTCGCCAGGTCTTCCTGCACTAGATTTCTGACTACACGGTTTTCCGGACTACCGGTTTTCTGAGCCACCCGGTCTTCTGGGCTACCCGGTTTTCCGGACCACACGGTTTCCTGCGCCGCGCATTTCCTGGCCTACATTTCCTGGACAACCGGGTTAGATAGGGTCCCGATCCCGGTGATTGTCACGCTGAGGGTCTTACCCGCGGGCATCTCGACGACCGCGTCGGTGCCCATCCACAGCACGTCACCCGGCGACAGCGTGATATATCGGGAGATCTCCGCGATGTAGTCGTACGGGTCGAAGACCATGTCGCCGGTGGCGAACTCGGCGGCCGTCTCGCCGCCGACGGCGACGAGCGTCCGCGAGCTCATCGGGTCGACGTCGGTCTCGATCCACGGGCCCATCGGTTTGAACGTGTCGCTGTTCTTCGCCCGCCACAGGGTCCGGTCGGCGTGCTGCCAGTCGCGGGCGCTGACGTCGTTGCCGATCGTCCAGCCGAGGACGGCGTCCCGCGCCTGCGCCCGGGTGCACCGGCGCACCGGCCGGCCGATGACGGCGACCAGTTCGCCCTCGGCCTCGAACCGGCCGGCGCAGTCCGTGGGCCTGACGACCGGGGCGCCGTGGCCGACGAGGGCGCTGTTGGCCCGGTAGCCGACCTCCGGCCGTTCCGGAACGGCGGCGCCCGCCATCCCGTGCTCGCGGGCGTGCCGGATGTGCGAGGTGTAGTTCAGGCCGACGGCGAAGAACGTGTTCGGCACGACCGGCGGCAACAGCTCCACCTCGGCGAGCGGCCGGCGCGCCCGCCGGCCTCGTGGGCGGTACTCGCCGAACGGGCCGCCGTCGACGGGCCGGACCGTCTCACCGTCCTCGACGATCCCGAACCGGGCCACGCCAGGCCCGCCGGTGTGCCTGGCCGCCTCGCCACCCCCGGCGAGGCGTCGGCGGACGCTGGGGGTGACGAGGTCTCGAAACCGGCACCAGCGCATCAGATCTGCATCCGGTGCGAGACCCGCTTGGTGACCAGGTAGCCCTCCAGGCCCTCCGAGCCGCCCTCGCGGCCGTGACCGCTCTCCTTGAGGCCGCCCGACGGGGCCTGCGGCACCGAGCCGCCGACATGGTTGATCGACAGGATGCCCGCCTCGAACGCGCCGGTCAGCTTCGCCGCGATGTCCGCGCGGTGCGTGAAGCCGTAGGCGGCCAAGCCGTACGGCAGCGCGTTGGCCCGCCCGATCGCCTCGTCCAGGTCGGTGAACACCACGATCGGCGCCACCGGGCCGAACGGCTCCTCGCGCAGCATCACCGCGTCCTCCGGCACGTCGACGAGCACCGTCGGCGGGTAGAAGAACCCGGGCCCGGCCGGCACCTCGCCGCCGGTGAGCACCCGCGCCCCGCACGCCCGCGCGTCCTCGACCAGCGCGTGCACGGCCGCGCGCCGCCGCGGGTTGGCGAGCGGGCCCATCTGGACGCCCGGTTCCAGCCCGTCGCCGACCTTGACGGCCTCGGCGGCCTGGACGAACGCGTCGACGAACGCGTCGTGGTGGCTCTCGTGGACGTAGAACCGGCTCGGCGACGTGCAGACCTGGCCCGCGTTGGCGAACTTCCCGCGCACGCAGGATCTCGCCGCTTCGGCCGGGTCGACGTCCTGGCAGACGATCACCGGCGCGTGCCCGCCGAGCTCCATGATCGTCGGCTTCATCACGGCGGCGGCGAGACCCGCCAGGTGCTTGCCGACCGGGATCGATCCGGTGAACGCGACGAACCGGATCACCGGCGAGGCGATCAGCCGTTCGGAGATCTCGCTCGGCACCCCGAACACCAGGTTGAGTACCCCCGCCGGCAGCCCGGCCTCCTCGAAGGCCCGTGCCAGCAGGTTCGCGGTCCCCGGAGTCTCCTCGGAGGCCTTGATGACGATCGAGCAGCCGGCCGCGAGCGCCGCCGCGATCTTGCGCATCGGGCCGCCGGCGGGGAAGTTCCACGGGGTGAACGCCGCCACCGGTCCGACGGGCGCCCGGGCGACGGTGAGGGTCTCCCCCGGCCCGGTCGGGATGATCCGGCCGTAGGCACGCCTGCCCTCCTCGGCGTCCCAGTCCAGGAGCGTGGCGACCCGCCTGACCTCGCCGGTGGCCTCACCGTGCGGCTTGCCCTCCTCCTGGGTCATCACGCGGCCGATCTCACCGGCCCGGGCGCGTAGCAGGTCGGCCGTCCGGTGCAGGATCGCGGCGCGCCGATCGACCGGCAGGTCCCGCCACAGCGCGAAACCCCGTTCGGCGGCGGCGACCGCCGCGTCCAGGTCGCTGGCCTCGGCCAGCGGGACCTGGCCGAGCACCTCGCCGGTCGCCGGGTTCAGCACCGGCTCGCGCCGGCTCCCGCTCCCCTGCGTCCACCGGCCGTCGATGTACATCGCCAGTTCGGGATAGCCGGCGACAGCGGTCGCGTTGGTCGGTGAGCTGGCATCCGCCGGCGCTGGCGGAATCGTCTGCGTGCTCATTCGTCTCCGTCCCGATTGGTCTGCAGGGTCCAGAGGTGGTGCGGCGGGGCGGTCTCGTGGACGCGGGCCGGGTAGGACGCGTCGACCCGGTCCATGTCGGCGGCGTACTCGACACGGCCGCCACACGGGGCGTGGACAAACCGGAAGACGTTCGACCCGACGGTGTGCCGGCCGAGGCGGCGCGCCTCCCGCCAGCCTCTGGCGATCATCTGGTTGCCGCCGAGGATCACCTCGTCGAAGCCGGCGACCTCATAGGCGGTGTGGTTCACGCCGGCGCGGTCCGGGCGGTGGCACAGCAGCAGGGTGTGCTGGTCCTGGTCCCCCCCGGCCCGCATGAACGTGCCCATGGGCAACACGTCGTCGGTGATCCGGAAACCGAGCCGGTCGACGTAGAAGGCGACCGCCTCGGCGCGGTTCCTCTTCGGGATGTTCCAGGCGACGTGGCAGATCCGCAGCGGCTGGACCGCGCCGTCGGGTGGCGGCAGCGGCGCGTTCCAGCGGCGCAGCGCGCCAGGCCGGTTCACCACCGCCTGCGGCACGTCCACCGGGGTGACGTCGGCGACGGCGAGCCCGAGGCCGAAGCCGGTCTCGTCGTGGGTGTGCGCGACGCCCCGCGCGTCGACGGCCACCGTCCGGTCCTTGCGGAGGTCCGCCACGAGCCGGTCGAGCGCTGCCTGGCCGTCGACGCCCCAGACGAGCTCGCGCAGCGTCGAGCCCGGTTCGACGGCCGGCGGAAGTGCCGCGTCGTCGCGGCGGCGCAGTTCCACGACCTGGTTCGTCCGTGTCGCGAGTACCGCGGATTCGTCAGGGTCGTCGCGGGCCGCCGCGGTAAGGCCGAAATCCTCGAAGAACCGGCGGCAGGTCGCCACGTCGTCTACGCCGTAGACGGCCCGCTCGATACGAAGGATCGTCACCGGTCAGGAACTCCAATCTCGACATGCATCGTGTCTCGGCACGGCGACACTATGGCCGCCGTGAACGGCGGATCAATGCCCGGCCCGCGGTTTTGGCGAACTCTAAAGATGCGTGAACGGTCAGGTCGCGGTCATCGGGTTGCGGGTGAACCAGGTGGTGATGTAGTCCAGGAAAACCCGCACGCGGCGCAGCGTGTGCGCGCCCGGCGAGTGCACCGCGTAGAGCGAGCGCGCCGGCCCGCGGTAGTCCGGCAGCGCGCGCTCCAGCAGCCCCGCGTCCAGATCCGCCGCGACCGTCCGGATCGGCATGAGTGCGAGCCCCCGCCCGCGCACCGCCGCCTTGCGCAGCGTCAGGTAGCTGTTCGACGAGTACACCGCCGTCAGCACCTTCGAGTGCACCTCCCGGCCGTTCCCGTGCAGGTGCCAGATCGGGTCGTTCAGGTGCACCAGGCAGTCATGGTCGGCGAGTTCCACCGGATCCTTCAGGGGCGGCCGCGCGGCCAGATACTCCGGCGACGCGCACAGCACGTAGTCGATGTCGGCGAGCTTGCGGATGAGCATCGTCGAGTCGCGCAGGTCGCGGGTGTGGAACGCGACGTCGTAGCCCTGGTCCAGGAAGTCGAACGCCCGGTCCGACATCCCGCCGACCTCGAACCGCACGTGGATCTTCGGATGGTCGACCGCGAAGTCGGCGATCGCCTCGCCGAGGTCGAGGTTCCCGATCCACTTCGGGCAGATCACCGCCAGCGGCCCCTCGGCACGTTCCCGCATGCCGCGCAGCGCCGCGTCCTCCGCGTCGAGGTCGTGCAGCATCCGGTCCGCGAAGTCGTAGTAGCGCCGCCCGGCCGCCGTCAGCGTCACCGCCCGCGCGGTCCGGTTCACCAGCCGGATGTCGAGCTGGCGCTCCAGCTCGGCGACGTGGCGGGAGACCAGCGAGCCGGAGATGCCCAACCTGCGCGCGGCCCGGCTGAAACTGCCCTCCTCGCCGACCTGGACGAAGCTGCGCATGACGGTGATCCGGTCCACGATCGGTCCTCCCGGTCTCGGTCGGTCTACCGCGGCGGGCCTCCGGGCACGCGACAGGGCTCGCTGTCGTCGCGCGCCTTCGGCTGTAACCAGCGCCACGGCGCCGTGCGCTGGAAGCTATCCCGGCGCATACCTATCCGTCGCCCACGCCGCCGGCCGAGGCGCTGGCGCGGGACGGTGAGCGCAGAGCGCGACGGTCGCCGGTGCTGAACGTCGCGGCAACGATCGCGTCCGGCGCGAGATCATCCGTCAGCTCCTCGGCTGCCCGGCCGTCCCGGAACACGACCACCCGGTCGCACAGCAGCGCCAGCTCGTTCTCGTCGCTGCCGGCCACCAGCACGGCGCAGCCACGCACCGCCGCCTCGCGGATCGTGGCGATGATGGTGTGCCGGGCACCGACGTCGACGGCCTGGGTCGGCTCATGTAGCACCAGCAGCCGTGGCCGCACGGCCAGCCACTTCGCCAGCAGCACCTTCTGCTGGTTGCCACCTGAGAGCTTCCCGGCGGCCAGCTCCGGCGCCGGCGGGCGCACGTCGACCGCGTTGATCCAGTGCTTCACGAACGCCCGCTCGGCGTCCCGGTCCACCGGCATCAGCCCGCCGCGCATCCGCCCCGGTGGCTCGTGGCGGTACCAGTCCCGCCTCCGGCCCCGGCCGGCCCGGCCGCGCACCGCGCGTGAACTGGACCGGCCGTCCGCGCCGCCACCGCGTAGCCGACCAGCCCGACCAGCCTGACCGCCCTGACCGCCGTGGCCACGGTGTCGACGCGGCACGTCCGCGCCGTCGCCGGCCTCCCCTTCCCGACGGCCGCGCCGCCCGGCGTGCGCGGCCGGCCCGTCGTCGCCGGCGGCCTGGGCCACCCGGGGCAACAGGACGTTCTCACCGACGGTCAGCTCTAGCGCGAGCCCGGCGTGCTCGCGCGCCTCCGGCACGAGCGCCACGCCCGCGGCGATCGCCGCCCGGCTGTCGAGGGACGTCAGGTCCAGGGACGTCCCGGCGACGGTGAGCCGGCCGGCGCCGGCGCGGCGCGCCCCCGCGACCAGGTAGGGCAGCTCGTCGTACCCGCTCGCGGTCAGCCCGGTGACGCCGACGATCTCGCCCGGCTCCAGCCGCAGTGACACATCCCGCGCGATCGCTCCGGACACCCCCACCAGCTCGACGAACGGCTCCGCCGGCTTCGCGGGCGTGGCGGCCCGCGCCGGCACGCCCGACCCAGCCGATTCCGAATCAGCTGGCGCGACCTCGACCAGCACCATCTCGGCCGGCACCATCTCGGCCGGCACCGTCTCGACCGGCACCGTCTCGACCGGCACCGTCTCGACCGGCACCGTCTCGGCCGGCACCGTCTCGACCGGCACCGTCTCGACCGGCACCGTCTCGACCGGCACCGTCTCGACCGGCACCGTCTCGACCGGCACCGTCTCGACCGACGCCGTCTCGACCGACGCCTGATCGGCCGATGCCCCGGTCCGCGCCGGCACCGCCGCCGACGCTGGCGGTGGTGCCGGCGTCGCGGGCTGGTCCGGCGGGGTCCGAACCGGGCCTGGCATCGAGGTGAGGGCGCGACCGAGGACGAGGCGAGCCAGGTCGGTCGCGCGCAGGCCCTGGGTGGGCAGGCCCGACTCGGCGGCCACGCCGTCGCGCAGCACGGTCACCCTGTCCGCGGCTTCGACGACCTCCTCCAACCGGTGGGTGATCATCAGCACGGCCGTTCCGGTCGCGACGACCTCGTCGAGGATGCCGTAGAAGTGCTCGAGCGCTTCCCGGCCGAGCGAACGGGTCGACTCGTCAAAGATGATCATCCCATGGCCGGGGTGCGCGTCCTGCAGCGCCCGCGCGATCGCGACCGTCGCCCTGGCCTCCTCGGGCAGCGAGGCGACCGGGACGTGCAATGGCAGCGGCCGGCCGAGGCGTTCGAGCACCGCGAGCGCGGCCTCCCGCTCCTCGCGCCACCGGATCCGCCGGGAGAACCGGCCGGCGCGGAACCGCCCGACCCGCAGGTTCTCCACGACGCTCGCCTCGCCGACGAGGCCGAGGCTCTGGTGGACGACGGCGACCCCGGCGGCGCGCGCCTGACGCGGCCGGACCGGCAGGCGCAGCTCCACGCCGTCGACCAGCACCCGCCCGCCCGGGTCCGGCGCGTGGTAGCCAGTCAGCACCTTGGCCAGCGTCGACTTGCCCGAGCCGTTCTGGCCGACGAGGGCGTGGATCTCGCCGGGCCGCAGGTCGAGGCGGACATCGCGCAGCGCCCGGTTGCGGCCGAAGGTCTTCGAGACGTTCTCGACGCGCAGCCGCGGGGGGCCGCCCGCCCCGACGGCCGCGGCCGTCGGGGCGGGCGCCGCCGCGTCACCCGGTGTTCCCACCGGCTCGGCGACGCCCGAGGCGCCTGCCCGGTCGGCGAAGCCGGTCCCGGCGGACCGTTGGGAGAGCGGCATGGGTCAGCTCATTCCCCACAGCGCCTTGAACTGCGCCGGGAAGGCGGTCGGGCCGTACCACTCGCCGGAGGCCTCGCCCTCGGCCGTCAGTGTCAGGCCGGAGACGTTGTCGCGGGTGAACAGCCGCACGACCGGGTCGTAGGTGGGCAGCGGCTTGCCGAGCATCAGCCGCAGCACCGCGTCGGCGTCCACCCAGCCCTGGAAGGTCGACGCCTGGCCGGCGTCCACGTGCAGGAAGTTCTTCGACGCGAGCATCTGCAGGCCGGCGAGCTGCGCCGAGCCCGACGCGCCCTTCACTGACGTGATCTTTCCGGACTGCTGGACGCCGCCGAGCGTCGGCTGCAGGTACTGGTCGAACTCCGACAGGACGTAGTTCACGCCGGGGGTGCGCAGGATCGCGGAGCTTGTCGACGGGGCGATCAGCGGGAAGTTCGCCGACGAGATCGGGTTGACCGTCACCTTGCAGCCGGGGCAGTGGTCGGAGAACTCGTCCTTGGCTGCCTGGACGTAGGCCTGCGACGACGGCGAGTCGGTGCTGCCGTTGATGAGGACGTTCGCCTTGCCACCGGAGTCGACGATGATCCAGTCGGCGACGGCCACGAGCTGGGCGGTGCCGCCGCCCTCGACGTAGCCGAGGGTCTTGCTGACGGGGTGGGCTGGGTCGGCGATCTGGTTGGTGATGAGAACCGGGATGTTCTTCGCCTGCGCGGCGCCCAGCGCGTTGGCGGCGAGCGCGTACGGGATGGCGTCGGTGACGATCGCGCCGGCGTTCGCGCCGATGGCCTGGTTGACGCAGGCGGTGATCTGCGTCGGGTTGGCGCCGCCGTTGCAGATCTGCAACGAGATCCCGACCGCGCCCATGGCGCTCGTCAGCGCGTCACCGATGATCTTGAACTGCGAGGACTGCTGGGTGATCGGGATGTAGTAGACGGTCTTGCCCTTCAGTCCCGCGACGCCGTCGAGCTGGGTGGTCGGCACCGGGAGGCCGGCGGTGGGCTCGAGCAGCTTGTCGACCGTGGCGGCCAGCGCGTCGCCGCTCGGCGAGGCGCTGGCGGCGCCCGTCGCCGAGGAGCCCGAGCCGCCGTCATCCGAGCCGGAGGAGCCACAGGCGGCCAGTACGACCGCGGCCGCTAATGCCCCGGCGGTCGCGATGCCGTGGCGGGGTAACGGCCGGCGGTCCGAACGTCTCAGGGATGTCCGCATCGTCCGAGAACCTTTCGGGAGTGTTGCGCCAGTTTCGGGAGTGACAGGGGGCGGACCGCGGCCAGGGCGGGGTCAGCCGGAGCGTCGGTGCAGGAGGGTGGAGATCGTGACGGCGATCACCAGGACGCCGCCGTAGAAGACGTTGGAGACCCAGCCGGCCACGCCCATCAGCTGCAGGCCGAGAATCCCCGTGGCGAGGAAATAGACGGCGATGAGCGTCCCCAGCGGGTTGAACCGGCCGGGCTGCAGGATCGCGGTGCCGAGGAACGTCGAGGCGAACACCGGCAGCAGGTAGCTCTGGGAGACAGTCGGGTCGAAACCGCCGGTGGCGGCCGTGGCGAGCACCCCGCCGACGCCGCTGACGAGGCCGGCGGCGACGAACGCACCGAAGCGGATCCCGTGCACCCGGACCCCGGCGAGCCGGCTGACCTCGCGGTTCGCCGAGACAAAGCGCATGTTCCGCCCCAGCGGGGTGGCCAGGTGAACGTAGGCGAACACCAGCATGAGCACGACACCCTCGTAGAAGCTGATCGGCAGGCCACCGACGTCGAGCAGCGAGATCTTCGAGAAACCACTGGACAGACCGCTCACCGGCGTCAGGTTGCTGACCCACAGCGCGACGCCGAGCAGAAGCGTCCCCATGCCCAGCGTCACGACGATCGTGTTCACGCCGAGGCGCACGACCAGGGCGCCGTTGACCGCCCCGACGGCGACGGCGACGGCGATCGCGACCAGGCTCGCCAACCAGACGTTCCAGCCGTGCTGGACGGTCAGCACCGGCACGAGGATCGCCGCGAGGCCGAAGACTGAGGGCACCGACAGGTCGACGAACTCCCCGACGCAGATCGTGCACAGTAACGCCGCGGTCAGGAACACCAGCGCCTGCTGGCTTCCGAAGATGGTCTGGAAGGTGCCGGCCGTCAGGAAGGTGTCCGGCTCGGTCAGGCCGTAGACGCCGATCAGCAGCAGCCAGACGCCAACGACCGCGAACCGCGCCCCCTGGTACCCCCACGAGTGCCCGTACCCGGGATGGCGCCCCTGGCCCTGGCCGCGCCCGGGCCACGGCCCGGCGCCGGAACGCCCGCGCCCCGCCGGCTCGACGTCCGCGGAAGCCGAGCTCCCGACGCCGGCGGCCGCGACCGCGTCGGCGGCCGCGAGGCCGGTTCCCCGGGGCGCCCCCTGCTCAGGGGCCGCGGTGGTCATGGCCTCTCCGGCCACTGACCGCCGACCAGCTCCGGCTTACGCCCTGCCTCGGAAGCGGCGTCGGCGTCAGGGGCGGCCTCGACCTCGGAGTCTGAGTCTGAGTCGATCTTGACATAGCCGCGGATGTCCGGGAACGGCGCCGGCCGGCTGGCCTGCAGGTCGACCTGGAAGGTGTTGAGCAGCATGGCCAGCATCGAGAAGTTGCCGAGGCAGCCGATGAGGTCCACCAGGCCCTGCTCGCCGAAGGCGGCGAGCCCGGCGGCGAACGTCTCGTCGCTGACGAAGTGCCGCTCGAGCACCTCGGTGGCGAACTGGTAGAGCAGCTGGTCGTCGGCGGCCGGGAACCGGGGGTCCTCGCGGCGCGCGAGCCGCTCCAGCCCCTCGCGGGAGACACCCGTGTCGACCGCCTTGTCGACGTGCGCGTTCCACGAGTACTGGGCGTCGAAGTGGCGCGCCGCAATCAGCAGGGAGAGCTCCCGCAGCCGCGGGGAAAGCGCGGACTCGAACCGGCAGTAGGCGCCGAGTGACTCGACCCGCTCGCATAGCTCGGGGCTGCGCAGCCAGACCAGGAACGGGCCGCGCGTGCCACCGCGCCGAGCGGTGATCCGCGCACTGATCTCCGCCTGCCGCGGGGTCAGTTCTTGAATGGGTTCCAGTCGCACGCGCGTCCTCCTTCAGGTGACCTGGGTAACAATGCTGAAACGGGCCGGAGTTGTCCAGAGGCTTCTCGCCGAACTGGTCCCCGCGGGCGAAACATTAGGCTTCGGGTTGTGCGCTCGCGGGCGCTGACGTGGCCTTCTACCGTCGGATGGCGGCCCGCGCGTCGAAGCACGGCACTCACCGAGCCGACGCCGGACCTGGGAGGAGACCCGGTGACGATCATCAAGGCGAGCCAGGTGGAACGGCTCGACCGCGGCGGGAGCGTCCGCACGCTGCCGCTCATCACCCGCGCCAGCGCGGCCGAACAGATCACCCTCACCTCCGGAATCAGTACCTATCCCGTGGGTACCGGAGCGCCGTTGCACACCCACAACTGCGTGGAACACGTGACGCTGCTTTCCGGTGCCGCCGAGGTCGAGGTCGATGGGGAGACCACCCGGCTCGAGCCGTTCGACACCACCTACGTCGAGGCCGGCATCCCCCATCTGTTCCGCAACATCGGCCAGGTTCCGATGACAATCCTCTGGGTCTACGACTCGGCCTACGTGACCCGCACGTTCGTCGCCACCGGCCGCACCGTCGAGCATCTGTCCGACGATGACCGGATGGTCGCCGACTGAGTTCTCCCGAGCGGTTTCCCGGCCGCCGGGAAACCGGTCGGGAAGGGTGGCCGGCCCGGCCGCGGGAATCGGGGTGACCAGTTCCCGCGGCCGGGTCACCGCGCCGCGGGCTCGCTCCCGAGATTTCCGCCGGATCGACGGAGCCCGGGATTCCCGCCGGATCGGCGAATCCGATCCGGCGGCGTCTGCCACCGGCGCTGCCAGCGGGCCCGGCTCAGAGGCCCTCGGGAACCGGCGCGCCGAGCGCCCGCGCATGCCCGACCAGCTTGGCGACCAGCGGAACCGGCAGCGGCACCCCGCTCGTGAGCCGCTCGGCGTAGGTCCGCGCCCCGCGTTCGCCGGGGACCAGCAGCTCCCGGTCCGGATCACTCGGCGGCAGCGCCTTGATCGCGTCGACGGTCTCGTCGACGATCCCGCGGAACCGCTCGACCGGCACGAACGCCGAGATGTCGACCGCGACCAGGACCGCGTTCTGCCGGTGCCGGCGGCCCTCCGGCGTCCCGGAGTGGTAGGAGGACACGATCGGGTTGGCCGCGAGGCCGCTCGCGAGCAGTTCGAAGACCAGCGACATCCCGGCGCCCTTCGCCCCGCCGACCGGCAACGGCAGCGCCGCCTCGGCCGGGTCGGTCGTCGGCCGGCCGTCCTTCGTCAGCGCCGCCCCCTCGGGCAGCGGCGTGCCCTTCGCCCTGTGCTCGGCGATCCGGCCGAGCGCGATCACCGACGTCGCCATGTCGAGCAGCACGGTCGGGTGCCGGCCGGCGGGGATGGCCACCGACAGCGGGCTCGTCGCCACCCCGGCGCTGGTTGTCCCGACGTAGGCCATGTTCGGCACGCCGGCGACGATTCCGAGACCGGCCATGCCGTAGCGGGCCGCGGCCTCGGTGTAGTAGCCGATCGTGCCGGTGTGCACGGTGCCTCGCACGGTCACCCAGGCGACGCCCGCGGAGCGGGCCATGCTGACGGCCTGGTCCATCGCCAGCGAGAGCGCCACCGGGCCGGGCGCCGCGTCCGCGTCGACGATGGCGACGGCCGAGCGCAGCTCGTCCACCGCGATGGTGGGCTTCGGGTTCGCCTGGCCCTTCTCGAACAGTTCCAGGTAGCGGGGCACGCGGGAGACGCCGTGCGAGTCGATGTCGCGCAGGTTCGCCCAGACGAGCACGTCGGCGATGGTGTCGGCGTGCTCCCGACTGGTGCCGGCGGCGGCGAAGATGTCACTGACCAGCGTGCGCAGCGTTTTGTCCGGCACAAGGGTGCGAGGGGCTGCCATGAGCGCTCCAGACAGACAGACGGAGGAAGACTTCCAGTAGCGGTCGTGCGAGCGAGGGGTTCGGGGACCCGGTGGATCGCGGTGTGGCTAGCGGGCGAGGCGGATGTCGACCAGCGCGGTAGTGCCGGACCGGACGGACGCCAGGGCGCGCGCCAGGGTCGGCCGCAGGTCCGCCGGATCGGTGACGGTCGCGCCGAACATGCCGAACGGGGCGGCCAGGGCCGCGAGCTCGGGGGCGTCGGGGAGGTCGACGCCGCGGAAGTCGTCCTCGGTGACCGCGGCGCCGTCCGGGTAGAAGCGCAGGTGGTTGAGCTTCATCGACCGGTACTGCCCGTTGTTGAAGACGACGACCAGGATGGGCAGGCCGAGGCCGCGAGCGGCCGCGAAAGACTGGACGATCGGGTTGTAGAGCAGGGAGCCGTCGCCGACGGTCAGCACCACCTCGCGGGCAGGGTCGGCGAGCTTCACGCCGAGCGCCACGCCCAGCCCCTGGCCGAGCCCGCCCTGCACGTAGCTGTAACGCAGCGGCTCCTCGGCGCGCAGGTGCTCGGCGACGACCCGGCTGTGGGTGATCGTCTCGTCGACGACCGCCGCGCGCCCGTCGAGCAGCTCGCGCAGCGCCACCGCGACCTCCGCCGCGTCCAGCCCGCCACCCGAGCGACCCGAACTACCCGAACTACCCGAACCGGCAGCTGTGGCCGGGCTGGCGGAGCGGGTCGCGGGCGGCGGTGGCGTGGCCAGCTGGGCACGCCGGGCCGCGATCCGCTGCTCATCGGCGCCCAGTGCCTTGATCTTCGCGCTGAGCGCGCGCAGGGTCGGGCCGACGTCGCCCTCCAGGTACTGGTCGGCGCCGAGCACCTGGTAGGCCATCACCGGCCGCTGCGGCACGTCGTCGATCACCAGCACCTCGGCGCCGGCCGGCCGGTTGCTCGGCGGGTACCAGGGCGCCCGGCAGCAGGCCAGCACGATCAGGTCCGCCTCGCGGGTGAGCGCCCCGGCCTCGCCGCCGCGGTGCAGCGGGCTGGTGCGCGGGAAGTTCGCGCACACCGCCGACTGCGGCTCCACCACCGGGATCGCGAGCAGCTCGGCGAGCTCGACCAGCGCCCCGAACCCGTCCGGCGCCCGCCCCACCGACTCGGTGACCAGCACCGGCCGTTCGGCGGCCAGCAGCCGCCGGGCGGCCCGCTCCAGCTCGTCGTCCGTGCTGACCCGCCGCCCCGTCGGCGCCACCGGCCGCACGTCCGCCCGCGCCGCGTCCCACGGCGCGAGCAGCACCTCGACCGGCACGTTCAGGTACACCGGCCCGGCCGGCCCCCGCACCGCCAGCTCCGCGGCGCGCACCACCGACCCGTACAGCGTGCCGACGTCGCCGACCTGGGACGACCACTTCACCCACGGCGCCGCGAACGCCTGCGGCCCGCCGACCATCGACAGGTTGCGGTACCACTGCGACCCCGGGTCGACGGCGCCGCTGCCCGCCGAAAACCCCTCACCGTAGGTGAGCGACTCGGCCGAGCAGACGACCATGCCAACCCCGGCGAGCAGCGCGCCGTGGATCCCGCAGGCACCCTGTAGCAGGCCCGGGCCGGCGTGCAGGAGCACCAGCTGCGGACGGCCGGTGGCCAGGCCGTAACCGGTCGCCATCGCCACGGCGAGCGTCTCGTGCATGAGGTCCAGGTAGCGCGGGCCCGCGACGCCGTCGCGCGCCTGGCGGGCGAGCGCCTCCCACACCGGGGCCCACTCGGACCCCGGAGAGGAGAAGATCACGTCCACGCCGAGGCTGCGGCAGGCGGCGAGGATCGCCTCGCCGCCGTCGGCCCGGTCGACCGCCGCCCGGGCGTCGCCGGCGGCGCGGCCAACGCCGGCGGTGGCGGTGGCGGTGGCGTCGGGACCCGTCACGGGGCCGCCTCCACAGCGGGGGCGGTCTCGGCGGCCACCGGCAGCGGCCAGTCGAGGCACTCGCAGATCCCCCGACCCATGATCCATTCAAGCTCGCCGGGAGTGAGGCCGAAGTGCTCGGTGAACTGGGCGATCGTGTCGGCGTAGGTCAGGCCGTGACCCATGAGCCGGGTGAGGTCCGTGCCCCAGAAGCAGCGCCTCGGGCCCATCGCGTCGACCATCTCGCGCACGTACTTGGCGAGGTTCAGGTTCGGGAACGGGTGCGTCGAGTAGCCCGGGACCGCCGAGACCTTGACGTAGATGTTCGGGTGGACGTGCAGGTCCGCGGTCTCCTTGACCCAGTACCCGATCGCGTCGTCGACGCAGCGCGCCATGATCCCCATGTGGTCGATGATGATCCGCAGTTCGGGGTGACGGGCGGCGATGACGCCGAGCTCGGCCTTCCAGATCGGGGCGTGCACCATCGTCCGGATGCCAAGCTCCTCGGCCAGAGGCCAGTACCAGTCGTTCGTGCCGTCGATCATCCAGTTCCGGTCGACCGGCCGGTGGAACGTGAGCCGCGTGCCCTTGACGTAGGGGTTCTGCGCGAAGTCGCGCATCATCGCCGCGCCCTCGGCCGGCTTGTTCTGCGGGATCCGCGCCATCACGCCGAACCGGTCCGGGTACGCCTCGCAGGCCTCGAGCGCGTAGTCGGTCCGGTCGCCCTCCCAGCTCGGCGGCAGGATCAGCGCCCGGTGCACTCCGGCGGAGTCCATCAGGCTCAGCGCCTCCTCGTAGGAGAACGCCTCCTCGCGGTGCCCGTTGAGCCGGATCCGTTCCCGGGCGCCCGGGACCCAGGGACGGTCGGGCGTCTCTTCCTTCCAGATGTGGATCTGGGAGTCGACGATGAGCATCTGTGCGGTTCCTCGTTTCACTCTGTGGGGGCGGGGCCGGACCGCGGCGGAACAGCCTGGCGGCGGCCGGCCGGGACGGCGCGACGGTGGCAGTGGCGGTTCGGGGGCCGGCAGTTCGGAGGCCGCCGGTTCGGCGGTGGTTCGGCGACCGAGGACCGGAGCGACGGATCGGGGCTCGGGGCTCAGGCGACGGCGGCCAGGCAGTCGACCACGTGCTCGGCGATCGCGAGCGACGACGTCGCCGCCGGTGACGGGGCGTTGCGGACCGCGGTCACCGGGCCTAGGTGGCTGATCCGGAAGTCGTCGACGAGCGTGCCATCGGCGTCCACGGCCTGCGCGCGCACGCCGGCCGGGGCACGCACGACGTCGCGGGCGCGCAGCTCGGGCACGTAGGCGCGGGCGGCGGCGACGAACGCCCGCTTCGACAGCGACCCGCGCAGCTCGCACGCCCCGGCCCGCCAGTGCTGGCGGAACAGCCTGCGGGCCCCCGGCCAGCGCAGCACCGCCGCGAGCTCCCGCGGGTCGACGTCGCGGCGCCGGTACCCCTCGCGGGCCGCGGCGAGGACGGCGTTGGGGCCGATGTCCACGCTGCCGTCGACCCGCGGGGTCAGATGCACGCCCAGGAACGGGTAGGCCGGATCTGGCACCGGGTAGACGAGGCCGCGCACCAAGCCCGCACGCTCGGGGACGAGCCGGTAGTACTCACCGCGGAACGGCACGATCGCGGGCCCCGGGTCGTCGCCCGCGAGCCGGGCGACGACGTCGGACTGCAGCCCGGCGCACAGCACCACCCGGTCGAACCGGTACCGCTCCTCGCCGGCGTGCACCGCCACACCGCCGCCCGCGCCGTCCGGGGTCACGGCGCCGACCCGGGAGGCGAACAGCACCCGCCCGCCGGCGGCGCGCACGTCGTCGGCCATCGCGCGGGCCACGGCCCGGTAGTCGACGATCGCGGTGGTCGGCGAGTGCAGCGCCGCGACGCCGGTGACGCCCGGTTCCAGCTCCCGCAGCGCCGCCGGGTCGAGCCAGCGCACGCCCGGCACGCCGTTCGCCCTCGCCCGCTGTTCGAGGTCGGCGAGCCGGACGCGCTCGGCCTCGTCGCGGGCCACGACGACCTTGCCGATCTCGTTGAACACCAGCCCGTGCTCCGCGCAGAACTCGCGCAGCAGCCCCGCGCCGCGCCGGCACAGCGTCGCCTTCAGCGAGCCCGGCTGGTAGTAGAGCCCGGCGTGGACGACCCCCGAGTTGTGCCCGGACTGGTGGGTGGCGACGTCGTCCTCCTTCTCCAGGACCGTCACCTCGGCGCCGAGGTGGGCGAGCCGGCGGGCGACGGCAAGCCCCACCAGCCCCGCCCCGACCACCCCGACCCGGCCCGATCCCGCCGGCAGCCCTGCCGTCGCCGGGCTCATGGCGCCTCGGCCCCGCTCCGCCTTCACGCTCACTGTGTTTCGGGTTCGCTCCGTCGCCGCACTCGCTCCGCGGCCGTCCTCGTCCCTCGGACGACCACTCCACTCGCTTGCTCCTACGCTCACTGTGTTTCGGGTTCGCTCCGTCGCCGCACTCGCTCCGCGGCCGTCCTCGTCCCTCGGACGACCACTCCACTCGCTTGCTCCTACGCTCACGGCGCGCCGCCGTGGCGGATCGCGACGGTCTTCACCCGGGTGTAGAAACGCGGGCCCTCCCGGCCCTGCTCCTTGAACGGCGACCCGGAGTCACCGAAGCCGCCGAAGGGCATGTGGACATCCCATCCTGTGGTCGGCAGGTTCACGGAGACCTGTCCCGTGTTCGCCCGGTCGGCGAATGCGTGCGCCCGCGCCAGGCTCGTGGTGAAGATGGCGGCGGCGAGGCCGAAGGCCGAGTCGTTGGTGGCGGCCACCGCCGCGTCGAACCCGTCGACGACCTGGACGACGACGACCGGGCCGAACACCTCCTCGCGCCAGATGTCCATGGTCGCGTCGACATGGGTGAGGACGGTCGGCGTGACGTAGCAGCCGTGCGCGAACGGCTCGTCGGCCGGGGCCGCGCCGCCGGTGACGACACGCGCCCCCAGCGCCCGCGCCCGGCCGATGTGCTCCAGCACGTCGGCGCGGTGGCGGGCTGAGACGAGCGGGCCCATGGTGGTCGCCGGGTCCGCGCCCGGTCCGAGCCGCACCGCGGCCGCCGCGCGAGCCAGGCCGTCGACGACCTGGTCGGCGACCAGGCGGTCGACGATCACCCGGCTGGTGGCGGTGCAGCGCTGACCCGCCTGGCCGAACGCGGCGGCGGCGACCGTCGCGACGGCGAGGTCGAGGTCGGCGTCGGCGAGCACCACCGAGGCGTTCTTGCCACCCATCTCCGTCTGCAGGCGCACGTTGCGATCCGCGAGCCGGCGTTTGATCCGCTGGCCGACGCCGTTGCTACCGGTGAACGACACGGCGGCGAGCCGGGGGTCGTCCAGCAGGGCCGCCTCGATCTCACCCACCCGGCCGGTGACCGTCGCGAATACGCCGCGCGGCAGGCCCGCCTCGCGCAGCGCCTGTTCCAGGCGCAGGGCGACGAGCGGCGTTTCGGTCGCCGGCTTCAGAATCACCGCGTTTCCGGTCGCCAGCGCCGGGGAGAGCTTTCTCGCCGGGGTCAGCAGCGGATCGTTCCACGGGGTGATGAGGCAGACGACGCCGAGCGGCTCGGTACGCACACTTGTCTGCGTACCAGGCCGGGAATCGACGAGCAGATAGCCGCAGGGCTCACGCGCAAGGCCCGCGTAGTAGTCAAGAAAGTCCGCGGACTTCTCGACCTCGACGCTCGCCTCGGCGCGGGTCTTGCCCATCTCGGCGACCAGGTCCGCGGCGATCTCCTCGCGGCGGCGGCGCAGGTTGGCCGCGGCCGCCGCGAGCACCCGGGCCCGCTCCAGCGGCGAGGTGTCCCGCCAGCGCGCCGCCCCCTCGGCCGCCGCGTCGTACAGCGCGGTGACGTCGGCCGGCGACATCGCCGGCACCCGACCCACCACCCGCCGCAGGTCGGCTGGGTCCAGCACGTCGATGAAGGCGCTGTCGGGCGGTGACATCACGGCCAGGTGCTGGCCTGGCGGCGCCGTTGGTGCCATGAGCTCCGGCCGTCCTCTCGATCGCTACGCCGGCGGGGGGCTGGTGCCCCGGCCGCTGATCGAGCACAATCGTAGGAGCGGTCCGCCGTCACCGGACCCATGCAGAACCGCAAGCTAAGGTGTACGCCTCGGGCCGCGGCAGGCAGCGCCGGCAGCGGGTGAGCCGGTCCATGATGGGCCTCGCACACATAACCATCCGCCGCCGGAGGATCTATGAGCCACATCGTCATCGTGCATTACCGGGCGCGCCCCGGCGCCGAGCAGAAGGTGGCCGACTCACTGCGCGAAATGGTCCTGCACACCCGGGCGGAGCCCGGCAACACCGCCTATCACGTCGCCCGGTCGCCGACGGATCCGACGGTTTTCGCGATCTACGAGGAATACGTCGACGAAGCGGCGATGCGGGCGCACACCGAATCCGCGCATTTCGCCCGCTGGCTGCGCGAGGGCACCCTGCCCCACCTCACCGACCGCGTCCGCCACGACCTCGCCGGCCTCGACCCCACCAACACGGCGGGCCGCTCCGACGTGATCGACTCCGCTGACGCGACCGACCCCGCCGGGCCTGCCGGGTCCGGCGACCCGGCACCGCGGGTCTGAACGGGGCAAACGCCCGTCAGGCCCTGGGGCAGATGACGAGGCTGAAGCCGGCTCCACGGCGGTGGCCTGCTGGGGGACGGCGGGCGCCGTCCGGGGACGGCCGGGCGGAAGCGCGGCGGCGAGGACGACCGCGACCAGGCTGATGGCGCCGCACGTCCCGCGGGTGATCTAGTGGCGTTGTGGGAGCCAGGGCTCCGAACATCGCACCAGATCATGAGGCCGGCCATGATGAGTCTTCAAAATTGACCGTGCTTGGCCAACCGGCTCGGGATCCAGTGGGATCAGGGCGAAGGACGCGTAGCGCGCACGCCGTCGAAGGCGAGGGTGATCAGCCGGTCGGCCTGGGTCGCGCCATCAGGTTCCAGCTCGGCGGCCAGGGAGATGGCGCCGACGAGTTTGAGCAGGTCGGTGATGACGATGCCGGAACGTACCGCATGCGTCCGGACCGCCTCATCGAGCAGCATCCCGCCGGCATTGATGATCATCGTGTGGCAGGTGGTTCCCAGCGTCGGGTCGCCGGCGCCGTTGCCGTCGCGGGCGCCGCGCATCAGGGACGGGGCCAGTCCTCGGTTGGCGGCGGCGTGCGTCCCCACCGCCCGTAGCCAGGTGAACAGCGCGGTTGCGGGGTCGAATTCGGCGGCGAAGTCGCCCGCCTTCGCGCACAGCGTCTCGACCCGGCCACGGAAGACCGACTCCAACAGGGACTGACGGGACGGGAAGTGCCTGTGCAGCGTCGCCGAGCCGACTCCGGCTTGGCGGGCGATCTCCTCCAGCGACGCGTCCACACCGTCGCGGGCGATGGCGGCCTCGGCGGCGGCGAGGATCCGGCCGCGGTTGCGGCGGGCGTCAGCGCGCATGCCGCGCTCTGCCGGGGCTGGTGCGGTGTCGCCTCCAGGCACGGGAACTCCAGGGATTGCTAAACGGGGTGGCCCTCCATATAGTACTCCACAGCAAACGGGGTGGCACCCCACTTATCGGGCGGGCCCGCCTTCCCTCAGGAGTTCCGGGAGAGATCGTGCAAACAGAAAAGATCATCGCGGTGGTAGGGGCGACCGGTCTGCAGGGCGGCGTCGTGACGGCGCAACTGCTGGCCGACGGCTGGAAGGTGCGGGCGCTGACCCGCGATCCGGGCAGCGAGCGGTCGGCGGCACTGGCGAAAGCGGGGGCACAGGTCATCCGCGCCGAGATGGACGACGTCGCCTCCCTGAACGCCGCGATCGAGGGCGCTTACGGCGTGTTCAGCGTCCAGCCCACTGTCGGCTCGCCGGGCACCGCGCCGAACTTCACCGCAGAAGACGAAGTCCGCTGGGGCATCAATGTCGCAGAAGCCGCGCACGCCGCCGACATCGCGCACTTCGTCTTCACCTCGGTCAGCGGTGCCGGCCGCCACGAAACCGAGATGCTGCCGCAGAACCTGGTGAGCAAGTGGCGGATCGAGCAGCGCATCGCCGGGCTCGGCCTGCCCGCGACGATCCTGCGGCCAGTCTCGTTCATGGAGAACTACACCGGCGGATACCACCTGCACAACGGCACCCTGGCCAGCCCTCTGATACCGGACGTCCCGCAACAGATCATGGCCGTCGACGACGTCGGCGTGTTCGCCGCGCTGGCCTTCGCCCGGCCGCAGGACTGGATCGGCCGACAGATCGAGCTGGCTGGAGACCGGCTGACGCCGCTGCAGATCGCCGCAGCCATCGCCGAGGAGATCGGCTGCCCGCTGCCCTACGTCCAGATCCCGATCGAGACGGTCCGCCAGGTCAGCGAGGACTTCGCGTTCGCCAACGAATGGCTCAACGCCGGCGGCTACCAGGCCGACATCCCAGCCGTCCGGCAGATTCACCCCGGCCTGATGGACCTGCGCACCTGGCTCACCCGGACCGGCGGAGCCCAGATCAGCGCGTTCCTCGCCGCCCAGCGCGCCGAGAAGCAGGACGCATGAACAGCCCGAAGCCCGACCTCGGGCGGATCGGGATCTGGGCCGGCGACCTCGACAGCTACCCGATGGCCGACGTCCGCACCGCCGCGACGGCGATCGAGGACTTCGGCTACGGAGCCCTGTGGTTCCCGGAGACGACCGGCAGGGAAGCCATGGCACAAGCCGGGATCCTGCTGTCGGCCACCCAGCGGATCACGGTGGCCGCGGGCGCCGCCGACATCTATGCCCGCGACGCGGTGACCACCGCCGCAGCGCAGCGGACCCTCGACGAGGCGTTCCCAGGACGTTTCCTGCTCGGGCTCTGGGAAAGCCATCCCACCCTCGCCCACGACGTCCGCGGCCACCTCTACGGCCCGGCACCGGAGACCATGAGCGGCTACCTGGACGCAGTGGACGCCGCCCCGTTCGGTCCGCCGCCCGCTCCGGAAATGTCGGGTGCGCCGCGTCGGATCCTGTCCGTGCTGGATCCCGACATGCTCGAACTCGCGGGCCGTCGGGCCTGGGGCGCGCACCAGATGGGCATGCCGGCCGAGTGCACCGCAAGGTCCAGAGCCGTGCTCGGCCCCGACGCGCTGCTGGCCGTCACCCAGTTCGTCATCCTGGATGCGGCCGGGTCGCACTCAGCCGATCTGGCCCGAACCTACGCCGCCGCAGCGCTGCCCAACCGTCGCGCACTGCTGCAGGAGCTGGGGTTCGAAGACGTTGACTCACTGAACGACCGGCTTGTCGACGCGCTGATCGCCCGCGGGACCGCAAACGACATCACGCACCGCGTCACAGCACACTTCGACGCCGGCGCCGACCACGTGAGCCTCTACGTCCTCACGGCCGAACCTGCGACCCCGCCGATCGGGCAGTGGCAGGAACTCGCCGCACGACTCCTGGCCTGACGGCCCACGGCAAGAGCGCCCCGCGCGGGCTCCTGACCCCGCGGAGCTTCTCTCCACCACTTCGGCAGGGCAGGGCCCGCTTGGCGGGTGGGTGTCAGGAGTCGACCAAAGGTCGATCGGCGTAACCGCCGAGCAGCGCGGCCAGGCAGGCGACAAGGGTCAGTGGGTGTCGAGGAGGGTGGGGTCGGCGCGGAGCTCGGCGCGGACGGCGGACTCCCAGAAGCCGATGAAGCCGTTGCCGTCGGAGTTCTTCATGTGGTTAAGGAAGCCGGCCGGCAGCACCTGCGCCGGGGTGGCGCCGAGGGCGCGGACGTGCCAGGCACGCTGGCAGCGCTGCTCGAGCGCGACGGCGCGCTGGAACAGCGCCCGGGCCGAGGTGCCGAGCACGAAGACGCCGTGGCCGGCGAGCAGCGCGAGGTGGCCGCCGTGCAGGGCGTCGACCGCGCCGCGGGCGGTGGCGAGGTCGTTGACGGGGCCCTCGTACTCGTTGACGAGGACCAGGTCGCCACCGCCGCCGAGCGCGGAGCTCTGGTCGTAGACCGGCGGGATCTCGCCCAGGTCCGCCCAGACGGTGCCGTAGAGCGGGTGGTTGTGGACGGCCCAGGTGACGTCGGTGCGGGCGGCGTGCAGCGCGAGGTGCAGCGGGATGCCGAGCGGGACCGGCCAGTCGCCTTCGAGCAGGTTGCCGGCCAGGTCGATCCGGATGATCTGCTCGGGGCGCAGCTCGTCCCAGCGGACCAGCCACGGGTTGCACAGCAGGGTCCCGTCGGGCTGTAACGCGGTGACGTGGCCGGCCAGGTGGTCGTTGTAGCCCTCCCGCCACAGGGCGCGGGCGAGCAGGGCGATCTCCTCGCGGGTGGTGAGCTCCGGCATCAGCTTCTCGGCGGTGGGAACGAACATCACGGGAATGCCTTTCAGCACAGGACAGCCGGACAGGAATGCCTTCAGGACAGGGCGGCCAGACGAGAGCGCCTCGCGGGGTGGGCTGAGCGCGAACGCCTTCAGACCGGGTCGGCGGGCAGGACCGTCGGTGGCAGTGGGTGGCGGAACAGGGCGGCGGCGTTCTCGCTGCACATCGCCCGGATCTCGGCGGGCGGGATGTGGCCCCAGGCGTCGGCGATGACCTGCTGGGTGTCTGGCCAGGTGCCGTCGCCGTGCGGGTAGTCGGTCTCGACCATGATGTTCTCGACGCCGATCCGGTGGCGGGTGTCGATCGTCGACGGGTCGTCGATCGTGCAGAACCAGAAGTTGCGGCGCAGCACCTCGGCGGGGCGCAGTTCCCAGCCAAGGCCGTAGCCGGACCGGTCGACGATGTTGTCGAGGCGGTCGAGCAGCATCGCGACCCAGCCGATCCCGCCCTCGCTCATCGCGATCCTCAGGGTCGGGAAGCGGGCCGGGTACTCCGACCACAGCCATTCGGCGCAGGCGGTGAGCGACGCCTGGCCGAACAGCGTCGAACCGAGCTGCAGGCCGGGCGCGCCCGGTGGCTTCTCCGAGAGGCCGGCGCTGCCGACGTGCAGGGTGATGACGGTGTCCGTGTCGACGCAGGCCTGGATGATCGGGTCCCAGTGGCCGCGGTCCCACAGCGACGGCAGGCCGATGTTGTGCGGGCGCTCCGGGAAGGTGACGGCGGTGAACCCGCGGGCGGCGTTCCGCCGGATCTCGGCGACGGCGAGCGCCGGGGCGGACAGGTGGGTGATGCCCATCGGGACGACCCGCTCGGGGTAGGCCTGGAACCACTCCTCGTACAGCCAGTCGTTCCAGGCCCGCACGCAGGCAAGACCCAGCTCCTGGTCGCGGGCGCCGAAGAACACCCGGCCGCAGAACCCGGTGATCTGCGACGGGAAGTTCACCGACGCCCACACCCCGCTCACGTCCATGTCCCGCACGCGGGCGTCGATGTCGTAGCAGCCGGGACGCATGTACTCGAACCGGAACGGCTCGACCTTCACCGAATCGGGCCGCCGGCCGGCGACGGCGTTCATGCCGACCTGGGTGAACCGCTGGTCCTCGAACAGCCAGACCTGGTGGCCGCGCTCCGTCTCGACGATCCGCGGCGCCGCGTCCGCGAACTGGGCCGGGACGCGCCCGGCGAACAGGTGCGGCGGCTCCACGACGTGGTCGTCGACCGAGATGATCGTGTAACGGACCTCGCGGGGTGCCGGCTCGGGCAGGAACAGGCTCGGGTCGAGGGCGGCCTCGCTGACGGTCGGGTTGGGGGTGGTGGCCACGGGTGCCTCCGGGCGGGTGCGTGGGGTTCGGACCGCTGGTCAGGCCGAAGGACGCGCGATCATGGCGAAGCCTCGCGCATCCGGAGGCCCTTCAGACATGTGGTCAGGCCGAAGGACGCGCGATCATGGCGAAGCCTCGCGCATCCGGAGGCCCTTCAGACATGTGGAAGGTCGAGGCCGAGCAGGACCAGGTGGAGGAACAGGGCGCCGGCGCCGCCGGCCGTGCACAGCGCGACCCGAGCGTCGGGAACCTGCAGGCCGGGGCCGCAGTCGCCGCGCAGCTGCTCGGCGCCGCGGATGACGCGCTGCAGCATCTGGACGGACGAGCCGGCGTGGCTGAACGACATCGTGCCGCCGTCGGTGGTGACCGGATGGCTGCCGGTGATGGCGATGTGGCCGTCCTCGACGAACGGGCCGCCCTCCCCCGGCCCGCAGAAGCCGAACGCCTCCAGCTGGCGGATGATCTCGAACGAGAACGGGTCGTAGAGCTCCAGCACGTCGACGTCGTCGCGGCGCAGGCTGGCGGTCGCGAGCGCCCGTTCGAACGCGCGCCGCCCGGCCTGACCGTTGACCGGGACATCCGCGCCGGCCGCCCCGGGCGCGCCAGCCCCTCCAGGCCCGACGGCGCGGCGGGCGTGGCCGGTGTGGTCCCAGGCCGGTGGGAAGCGGTAGCTGGGGCCGAAGTGGTCGGCGCCGCCGGCCAGCACGTGCACCGGCGGGCGGGGCAGGTCGGCGGCGCGCTCGGCGGTCGTGAGCAGCAGCGCGCAGCCGCCCTCGGAGGTGGTCGAACAGTCGAGCAGGTGGAACGGGTCCGCGACCATCCGGGAGGCGAGCACGTCGGCGGCGGTGAAGGGGCCGCGGCCCGCGTAGACCGCGGCGGGGTTGGCGTGGCCGTTGTTGCGGATGGTCGCCGCGACCGTGGCGAGCTGCTCCTGCGTGGTGCCGTACGTCGTCATGTGCCGGCGGGCGATGAGGGCGAACTCGGCGGCGGTGAACATGCCCCAGGGAATGACGAACTCGTTCTCCGGGCGGGTCCACGGGGCGGTGGAGGCACGCTCGGTGTAGGTGCCAGCGGCTCCGGAGGCGACGAGGACCGTGTCCGCCTCACCGGAGGTGATCGCCGCGGCCGCCTCGAGCACCGCGGCGACGCCGTGCTGGGCGCCCTGCCAGGCGGGTCCGAGGCCGAGGTCGTAGACGAACCCGCCGGACATGCCAGGGGTGGACAGGCCGTCGACGTCGGCGAGGCCAAGCCCCGCATCGGCGAGGACACCCGCGACCGCGTCGACCAGCAGGGCCGTCGACGTCTGGTCCGGCAGCCGCCGGGCCTGGGTGGTGTTGTGGATGCCGACGATCGCGGCGGACCGCGGACGTACCACGCTCAGCTCCTCTCCCCCGCCGACCCGGCGCCGTCCTGGCCGCGCTCGTCGCCGTCGCCGTCGACACGCCCGCGCTGGTCGTCGGGGTGCTCGTAGTCGTGCAGCGGCGGCGGCCCGGCGAACGGTGGCCGTGGCGTGGTGGGCAGGTCGGCGAGCTCGTCACGCAGCTGGGCGACGTTCGCCAGCTCCGCGTACATCCGGCGCAGCACGTAGTCGCCGACGGCGCGGGAGTAACGCAGCTCGGGCCGGCTGTCCAGCCGGACCTCCTGGGCGCGGCGCCGGCCCCAGCGCAGCTCGTCGACGGCCGCCCGGGTCTGCTCCAGGTAACGGTCGAGGATCTCCACGACCCGCTGCGGCTCGGTCTCGGCGCCCAGCCACACCCGCAGCAGCACCGGGTGCTTGATGACCACCGGCTCCTCGTCGGCGGTCTGGTGCAACCAGTCACGCAGCACCGCGCGGCCGGCCGGGGTGATCTCGTGGACGAAGGTGCGCCGGATCCGGCGGCCTGGCGCCGGGCTCGCGGTGACCAGGCCCAGCGCCTCCAGCCGCGCCAGCTCCTTGCGGATGTGGCTGATCGCCGGCGCCCAGTAGAAGAAGCGCAGGCTGAAGTCGGCCCGGGTCTTCAGCTCGACCGGCGACAGCGGCACGTCGGCGACCGCCAGTTGCCCCAGCACCGCGTAGGCGGTCGTCGGCAGGCCGTCCCCCGCGCCGGAGCCGTCGGCGCCGGTGCTGTTGTCGCCGGTGCTGTTGTCGCCGGTGCTGTTGTCGCCGGTGCTGTTGTCGCCGGTGCTGTTGTCGCCGGTGCTGTTGTCGCCGGTGCTGTTGTCGCCGGTGCTGTTGTCGCCGACGACGCCAGCGTCGTCGGCGGCAGCAGCCTCGTACGCGGCGGCGCCGTCAGCGGTACGGGCACGATCGGCCGCACCGGCACCGGCGCCGTTGGCGGCGGCGGCCCGCGACGGCCCGGTCATACGCCGGCCGGCTTGTCGCCAAGGACGCGGCGGGCGCGCAGGCCGTCGATCTCGGCCAGGGTGAGGCCGAGCAGGCCGCCGTACACCTCGTCGTCGTGCTGCCCGAAAACGGGCGCCGGGCGGCGCAACAGCGGGCCGGGCTGGCTGGCGAGGCGGAACGCGACGCCGGGCATCGGGTGCTCGCCGACCACCGGGTGGGCCAGCCGCTCGAAGAAGCCGCGGGCCGCGAGCTGCGGGTTGGCCAGCAGACCGGCGGCCGGGGTGACCGGCGCGGCCGGGACACCGGCGGTGGCGAGGGCGGCGAGGGCCGTGACCCGGTCGGGCGCCGCGGCCGTCCAGGCGGCGATCGCCTCGTCGACCAGATCGTGGGCGGCGGTGACGCGGCGGCCGGCCAGGGTCGCGAGTCCCCCGTCGGCGGCGAGGTCGGGGCGGCCGAGCACGGCGCACAGGCGCCGCCATTGCGCATCGTCGGTAATGGCGAGCGCGAGCCAGACATCGGGGCCGGCCGGGTCGCGGGGGCAGCGGTAGACGCCCTGCGGGGCCGCCAGCGGCCCGAGCGGGCCGCGGTTGCCGTCGCGGCGCAGCGACGCCCCGCCCTCCGTGTACTCGACGGTCAGCTCGGCGGCGACGTTGAGAACCGACTCGATCATCGTCGCCTCGACCAGCGCGCCGGAGCCGTCACCGTCCGGGCGGTCCCGGGCGGCCAGTGCCACCAGGGTGGCGAACGCGGCGTGCAGGCCGGCGATCGGGTCGCAGGCGCCGCGCGGGATCACCGGCGGGCCGTCCGCGGTCCCGGTCAGCCAGGCCATGCCGCTGGCCTGCTCCATCGTCTGGGCGAAGCCGGTGCGGTCGCGCCACGGCCCGTCGAGCCCGAACGCCGGCATGCGGGTGAGCACGGCCGACGGGTTCGCGGCGTGCACCGTCTCCCAGTCGAGGCCGAGGTTGGGCAGCACCCGGGGGGTGAAGTTCTCGATGACCACGTCGCAGGCGCCGATGAGCCGCCGGGCCAGGTCGAACCCCTCCATGGAGGACAGTTCCAGGCTGACCGCACGCTTGTTGGCGTTGGTGGCGAGGAACATCGTGCCCCATTCCCACCAGCTCGGCTCGGTCGGCGGCTTACCGCCCGCGAACCGCATGCCGTCGGGGCGGGACACCCCCTCGACCTTGATGACGTCAGCGCCGAGCGAGCCGAGCAGCATCGTCGCCGACGGGCCGGCCCAGAACGCGGTCAGGTCAAGGACCCGCAGCCCGTCCAGCGGCAGCGGCCGCGCCGGGCGGACAGGCTCGGCCGCGCCGGCGGCCGGACCGTCGGCAGCCGGACCGTCAGGAGCCAGGCCGTCAGGAGCCAGGCCGTCAGCGGCAGGACCGTCGGCGGCGGGACCGTCGGCGGCGGGACCGTCGGCGGCGGGCCAGCGCGCGGTGTCGGTGTGCTCGCCGAGGGTGGGGGCCGGGGCGAGCGGCCGGCCGCCGAAGTCGCCCACGCGGTAGGGGGTGCGGGGCTGGCGGAAGCCCCCGCGGGGGTTGGGGACGAACACGCCGCGGGCCGTGAACTGGTCGATCGTCGTCACGGTCTCCGGGGTGCCGACGGGGGTGGCCGGGATGCGCAGGGCGGCGGCGAACTCGACGATCTCCTCGGTGGTGTGCCGGGTGGTCCAGGCGTGCACGGCGGCGTGGAACTCGGCACGGCGGGCGTGCCGGCGCGGCAGCAGCGCGAGGTCGCGGTCGCCGAGCAGGTCGGGCCGTTCGATGAGGACCAGGAAGTCCTGGAACTGCTGCGCGGTGATGGTGCAGAAACCGACCAGGCCATCCTTCGTCGGCTCGATCGACGGCGTCTCGGGGATGCGGCCGGGTGCGCCGGGGATGCCTGGCTTCGGGCCGCCCATGATGGTCGGCCCGACGACCGAAAGGCCGCCCATCATGATCGTCATGCATTCGAGCATCGAGATGTCGACCAGGTCGCCGACGCCGTCACGGCGGGCGCCGCGCAGCGCGGCGAGCCCGACGACGGCGGCGTAGACGCCGGACGCCCACTCGCCGATCCGCCCGCCGGCCTGCAGCGGGGCGGCGTCCGGTTCGCCCCGGCCGGCGGTGGATCCGCAGAGCGCCTGGAGGAGGAACTCGGTGAACGCCGCCCCGTCCAGCGTTTCTCCGTCCAGTGCCTCCGCGCTCGACTGGGGCCCCTGCTGCCGGCCGCCGCCCGCCCACGGCCCGGTGAGGCCGAACGGGCTGATCGACAGGACGACGGCGCGCGGGTTGTCGGCGTGCAGGCGCCGGACAGCCGCCGGGCCCGGGCCACCACCCGTGAAGATCCCTTCACCGGTGGAGGTCCCGCCGCCGGGGGTTCCGCCGCCGGCGAGGGCACCGCCGACGATGACGAGATCGGCGGCGGCGGCCAGGGCGCGAACCCGCGAACTGTCGAGGTCCACGGCGACGGACCGCTTGGAGGTGTTGAGGAAGCGGAACAGCGCGCCGTCCCCGACGGGGCGGGAGCCCGACGCGGACCAGGCGCGCATCAGGTCGCCGGAGCCGGGCGGCTCCACCTTCACCACGTCGGCACCGGCGTCGGCGAACAGCTTTCCGCAGTAGGGCCCGGCGATCTGCGTCGCCAGTTCCAGGACGCGGACGCCGGCGAGCGGCCCGAGAGCCGACCGCGCCGACGCGTCGGCGGACACGCCGGCTGACGCGTCAGCGGGTGCCTCGGCGGGGGCGTCGTGTGACACCGGGCCCGCCCCTACGCCTGAGAAGCGCCGGGGGCGGCCGGCGCGGAGGGGAACGACGGTGACGTGCGTGTGGTGAGGCGCTTCCACGCCTGGAGGTCGCGCTCGCTGGCGAGACGGCCGACCCGGGTGACGACGTCGACGTCGGTCGCCTCGGCGCGCAGCGCGCCAGCGGTGGCCCGCTCGCGCGGGCGGGTCGCGAACGGGTCGAACTGGAAGTGCCGCAGGGCGTTCTCGTGGGTGATCCTGTTGACGGTGTCGTCGGGCAGGTGGCCGAGGTTGGCGATGACGTCCTCGGGGGCGTTCGGCCAGCTGGAGTCGGAGTGCGGGAAGTCGGACTCCCAGCACACGTTGCCGACGTCGAACCAGTCGAGCAGGCGCGGGCCGACCGTGTCGCTGATGAAGCAGGTCAGGATGTGCTTGCGGAAGATGTCCGCCGGCCCGTCGATCCCGGCGGGGAAGGACGGCCGGGTCCAGGCGGAGTGGCGGCGCTGGACGTGCTCACTGCGCCACAGGAAATATGGGATCCAGCCGATGTCGCCCTCGGTCAGCGAGAACCGCAGGTCCGGGAAGTCGGCCCAGAACTCGGCCCAGACCAGCTCCAGGAACGAGTAGATCGAAGCGATCGACGAGCCGGACATGTTGACGCTGGCCGGGGCGTCGGAGGAGAACATCGGGGATCGCGAGGCCGAGCCGAGGTGCAGGCACAGCACGGTGCGGGAGTCGCTGGCCGCGCGGAACAGCGGGCCCCAGTAGCCGCTGTGCAGGCTCGGCATCTTCAGCGCCTCGGGGTTCTCGGAGAAGGTGACGGCGTGGCAGCCCTTGCCGGCCAGCCGCCGCAGCTCCTTCGCCGCCTCGTCGACGTCGAACAGCGGCAGGATGCCGCAGGGGATGAACCGGTCCGGGTAGGCGCCGCACCACTCGTCGACGTGCCAGTCGTTGTACGCCTTGATCATGATGAGGTTGACGTCGCGGTCCGTGCCCTGGTTGAGGACCTGGCCGGAGAAGCCGGTCCAGTTCGGGAAGTTCAGCCCGGCGAGCTGCCCGCCGGCGTTCATGTCGCGGACCCGTTCGTGTACGTCGTAGCAGCCGGGCCGCATTTCGTCGTAGCGGCTGGCGTCGACGTTGAACATCTCCGGCGGCTTGCCGGCGACCGCGTTCAGGCCGAGGTTACGGCCGCGCTGGGTGCCGTAGTACCACTGCTGGACGCCGTCGGGCTCGTCGACGACGCGCGGGGCTAAGTCCTTGTACTTCGCCGGGACGTGCGCGTCGAACATGCCGGCCGGCTCGGCGATGTGGTCGTCGACGCTGACCAGGATCAGGTCTTCTGGCTTCATGCGGCTGGTCTCCCGTTTCAGGCTCGGCCGGCGGGTTCGAAGTAGGGAAGCGTCGTTGTCGGCTGGCTCCCCGCGTCCGGGGCGGCGGAGGCCGCGGGGACGACGGAGTGGAACGCGACGCGCAGGCGCAGATCCGGGCGGATCTCGACGACCGTGAGGCCGACCAGGCAGGTCATCAGCTGGTAGCCCTCGTCGAGGGTCACGATGGCCGGCGCGTACGGGGTGCGGAAGGCGGGGCTCACCGGGCGGTGCACGACCGTCCAGCTGTAGAGGGTGGCGAGGCCCGCGGAACGTTCCCAGCACAGATCGCGCGACAGGCAGGCCCGGCAGGCCTCAGCCGGGGGGAATCCGGGGGTTGCGCAGGCCGCGCAGCGCTGGAACAGCAGTTCGCCGCGTGCGCAGCCCGCCCAGAACGGCTCGGTGAGCGGCGTCCGCGGCGCGAACGGCACTCCCTCGGTCTGAGGGCGAAGAGCTGTGTCACCGCCGACCTCACCGCCGACGGCCGCGCCACGGCCGTTCCGGGCCACTCCGCTCGGACTAGTAGTCCCAACCGGAGGCCGAGACGCGATCAAATGAGTGTCACCCACAGTGATATCGACCGCCCTTCCCGTGATGGACACCCCGAATCATCTCGGCCTTCCCTCAACTGGGCGAGGCGCTGGCACATCCAGAGCCGGCGGTGTGCCCGAGGTCACCATGTCCCAGGTCAAGAAGGTTAGCTCAATAGTCCGGCCACGCGCACCCCTGACGCCCGGACAGGGATTTCTTGCCCAGCCGGGGTGGCGGTGGTAGACGTACCGCTGAGCAGTGGTTCTCTGGGTTGAACGATCGTTCGCTGGTCCGCGCGGCGGCGGCGACGGCGCGCGAGCGGCGAGGAGTCTCGGATGAGCGAGCAGGGCTTACCCGGCCAGGGCCGGCCTGAGCAGGACAAGGACGCCGGGCGGTATGCCGAGCGCCTTTTCCCCGCGCCGGTGGATCACGGGATCGCCCAGCCGGACCGGGCGGTCTCGACGGTCGAGCGCGGGACCGACACCATCGCCTACAACGACCCGGCGGGCCGCTGGTACGAGGGCGGCGGGCGGATCGGCGAGAAGGCGGTCGAGTCGATCGTCGTCTACCCGCCGACGCGGGGCCTGGTCACCCAGGGCGACCCGTTCGAGCCGGTGAAGATCGGCATCCTCGTCGACATGGACCTCGGGCAGCTGCAGTCCGACTGGGTCGACTCCACGATTCTCGCCGTCGAGGACGCGCTCAACGAGGGCGTCTACGACCGGCCGGTCGAGATCCGCACCGTCGACGCGCGCGGGCTGCCCAGGGAGAACTACTTCAAGGTCCGCCGGGGATACCAGAAGCTGGTCGACGACGGCTGTGTCGTCGTGCTCGGCCCGATGATCTCCGACAACTCGCTGAACCTGCAGGACACCGCCAACCGCACGGGCGTCTCGTGCATCGGCTGGACCGGCAGCGTCAAGTTCGCCGGCGACTACTGCTTCACCGTCGCCAACGGCGACATCCCGACCGAGTCGGTGATGGGCGCGAACTGGTGCGCGCAGCAGGGCCACACCAAGGTCGGCTTCTTCTGGGAGAAGGGCTCGTCCGGCGACCACTACTCGGACTTCTTCCGGACGGCGGCGCAGCAGGTCGGCGTCGAGATCGTCAAGGAGGTCAGCCTCGGCCCGAACCCGAAGAACCTCCAGCAGCAGCTTGAGACGATGCGCGCCCAGGGCGCCGAGGCCATCGTCTATATGGGGTACGGCTACTCGACCTTCCATTTCGCCGCGGCGTTCAAGGCCCTCGACTGGGATCCGCCGCGGTTCATGGGCACCGCGTTCATGTTCTACTCGAACTCGAATGCCTGGGCCGAGGGCCTGGAGGGCTGGCACGGCGTCGACCAGCTCGGCGAGGACGGCGCGAACCCGAACTACGAGGCGATGACCCGCCGCTTCGAGGCGCGGTTCGGCCGGGTCACCCGCAACGTCGTCGTGGCCCTTGGCTACGACACCGCGCGCGCCGCGATCCACGGCATCGCGAACGCCGCGATCCCCACGCCCGAGCAGGTCCGGCTCGGGCTGGAGAAGATCAAGTGGATGCCGTGCACCAACGGCGGCCCCGGCGCGTACATCACGTTCGCGCCCTACGACCACCGTGGCTACAAGGGCGACTTCCTGACGATCCGTGAGCTGCGCGGCGGCGAGCTGCATTTCCGCGGCTACTACCGCCCCCAGTGGCCCTCCAACACCAGTTCCCCGCTGCTCACCCCCCAGCCCAAGCCGGCCGACACCGACGGCACCTCCACGGGCTGATCCACCGTCCGACCTCGGGATGCTCCCTGGCCCGGCGCCGTCGCCGCTTTCCGCGTTCCCGGTCTCGTCCCGGCCGTCAGTCCCGGCTGTCAGTCAGGACTTGGGTCCGGCCGGCGCGGGACCGGGGAAGGCGTCGCCGTTGAACGTGTCGAGGCGGGCGAACTCCTCGACCGGGCGGCGGGTGAGCTTCGTGGCCCGCCGCTCGGGGTGGCCGAGGGCGATGACGGCCGCGATCGCGTGGTCGGGCGGGACGGCGAGCAACTTGGCGGCCTCCGGCTCCCGGCGGGCGAGGAAGGTCGTCAGCACGCCGCCCAGGCCCTCGGCCCGTGCCGCGAGCAGCACGTTCTGGGCGAACGGGTAGACCGAGGCACCGCCGATGATGCTCTGCCGGTCCAGGTCCACGTCCATGACGGCGAGCGCCGTGAGCCGCGCGCACAGGACCAGCAGCACCGGTACCTCGTCGAGGCTGTCGACGAACGACATCGGCGCGGGGGTGGCCGCCGCCTCGGCGAGGTCGATCGCCGGCCCGTGCCAGCGGCCGTCCGGGCCCGGCGCGAACGGGCGCACCCCGGCCTGGACCTGCGCGCGGTACTCGCGCCAGCCGAGCACCACCAGGTCGCGGATGGCCCGGCGGATCTCCGGGTCGCGCAGGACGATCACCGTCCACGGCTGGGTGTTGCCACCGCTGGGCGCGAACCTGGCCTCGTCGAGCACCCGCGCGAGCACCTCGTCCGGCACCGGCTCGTCGGTGAACCTGCGCACGGCCCCCGACGTGCGCATCGCCTCGCGCAGCTCCATCCCGCCCGCTCCCTCCGGTTCCGGCCGCGGCCGCTCCCGTGACCTGGGCACGACGCTAGTCCCGGCGGACGGCGGAATTCTGTCGTGCGCCACGAGACAGGTAGGCCAGATCGGTCAGGAATCGAGAAGCACAGACCGCCGAGCGGTGGCTAGCGTGACCTCCATGGAGACGATGAGCACGGCCACGAGGACTGACCCGCGGTCACCCGCGCCGCGCGTCGCCAACCACGATGCCGACGGCCACTATGCCGACAGCCACGATCTGATCCGGGTGCGGGGCGCGCGCGAGCACAACCTCAAGGACGTCAGCATCGAGATCCCGAAGCGCCGGCTGACGGTGTTCACCGGTGTCTCCGGCTCGGGCAAGAGCTCGCTGGTGTTCGGCACGATCGCCGCGGAGTCGCAGCGGCTGATCAACGAGACGTACAGCACCTTCGTGCAGGGTTTCATGCCGACGCTGGCGCGCCCGGAGGTCGACCTGCTGGAGGGGCTGACGACGGCGATCATCGTCGACCAGGAGCGGATGGGCGGCAACCCCCGTTCCACGGTCGGCACCGCCACCGACGCCAACGCGTTGCTGCGGATCGTCTTCAGCCGCCTCGGCACGCCGTATGCCGGCTCGCCGAACGCGTTCTCCTTCAACGTCGCCTCGGTCCGGGCCAGCGGCGCGATCACCGTCGAGCGCGGCGCCAAGAAGACCGTGAAGGCGACCTTCAACCGCATCGGCGGCATGTGCCCCCGCTGCGAAGGCATGGGATCGGTGTCCGACATCGACCTCTCGCAGCTGTTCGACGAGAGCAAGTCGCTGTCCGAGGGCGCGATCACGGTGCCGGGCTACAGCGCCGACGGCTGGTTCGGGCGGATCTTCGCCGCGGTGGTGCCGGCCGACATACCCATCGCCAGGTTCACCAAGAAGCAGCGCGAGGAGTTCCTGTACGGCGAGGCCCGCAGGATCAAGGTCGACAACATCAACCTGACCTATGAAGGGCTGATCCCGCGGATCCAGAAGTCGCATCTCTCCAAGGACATCGAGTCCCTGCAGCCGCACGTCCGCGCGTTCGTCGAGCGGGCGGTGACGTTCACCGTCTGCCCCGAGTGCGGCGGCACCCGGCTGTCCGAGGCGGCCCGGTCGTCGAAGATCAGCGGGATCAGCATCGCCGACGCCTGCGCGATGCAGATCAGTGACCTGGCCGAGTGGGTGCGCGGCCTCGACGAGCCGACTGTGGCGCCGCTGCTCGCTGCGCTGAGGCACGCCCTCGACTCGTTCACCGACATCGGGCTGGGCTACCTCTCGCTCGACCGCGCCACGGGAACGCTGTCGGGTGGCGAGGCGCAGCGCACCAAGATGATCCGCCACCTCGGGTCGTCGCTGACCGACGTCACCTACGTCTTCGACGAGCCGACCATCGGGCTGCACCCGCACGACATCCAGCGGATGAACGACCTCCTGCTGCGGCTGCGCGACAAGGGCAACACCGTGCTGGTCGTGGAGCACAAGCCGGAGGTGATCGCGATCGCCGACCATGTCGTCGACCTCGGCCCCGGCGCCGGCACGGCGGGCGGCACCGTCTGCTTCGAGGGCACCGTCGGAGGGCTGCGGGCCAGCGGCACGCTCACCGGGCGGCACCTGGACGACCGCGCCTCCCTGAAGTCGTCGGTGCGCACGCCGTCGGGCGCGATGGAGGTCCGCGGCGCCGACGCCCACAACCTGCGGGACGTCGACGTCGACATCCCGCTCGGCGTGCTGGTCGTCGTCACCGGGGTGGCGGGCTCGGGCAAGAGCTCGCTGATCCACGGCTCGGTGTCCGGGCGGGACGGGGTGGTGTCGGTCGACCAGACCCCGATCCGCGGCTCGCGGCGGAGCAACCCGGCGACGTACACCGGGCTGCTCGACCCGATCCGCAAGGCCTTCGCGAAGGTGAACGGCGTGAAGCCGGCGCTGTTCAGCGCCAACTCCGAGGGCGCCTGCCCCGCCTGCAACGGTGCCGGCGTCATCTACACCGATCTGGCGATGATGGCCGGCGTCGCCACCACCTGCGAGGAGTGCGAGGGGAAGCGGTTCCAGGCGTCGGTGCTGGATTACCACCTCGGCGGCCGCGACATCAGCGAGGTGCTCGCGATGCCGGTGACCGAGGCCGAGGAGTTCTTCGGCGCTGGCGAGGCGCGCACGCCGGCCGCACACGCCATCCTCGGCCGGCTCGCCGACGTCGGGCTCGGCTACCTCAGCCTCGGCCAGCCGCTCACGACGCTGTCCGGCGGCGAGCGGCAGCGCCTCAAACTCGCCACCCGGATGGCAGACAAGGGCGGCGTCTACGTCCTCGACGAGCCGACCACCGGCCTGCACCTCGCCGACGTCGAGCAGCTGCTCGGCCTGCTGGACCGGCTCGTCGACGCCGGCAAGTCGGTCATCGTCATCGAGCACCACCAAGCGGTCATGGCACACGCCGACTGGATCATCGACCTCGGCCCCGGCGCCGGCCACGACGGCGGCCGGATCATCTTCGAGGGCACACCCGCCGGCCTCGTCGCCGCCCGCTCCACCCTCACCGGCGAGCACCTGGCTTCCTACATCGGGCGTTGAGCGCCCTGCCTGGGGCAGGGTGGCTTTCGTCGGGGCGGGTGAGACTGGGGCGGACGGGCGGGTCGGAGCCTCAATTCGGCCTGCCGGGATGGGGCGGACTCTCCGGTTGACGGGCATCGCGAGCCCCGGGGCGGGCGGCAGCACGATCAGCGGGGTGTCGCGCCTGCGTTGTTACGCTGGCGTTCGTGACGCCGGAGGAGCTTGCCAACCTCGCGCACCTTCGGCGTGCCCGCGATCTGATGGACCGCGAGTACGCGAGCCCGCTCGACGTCGCCGCGCTCGCCCGCGCCGCGCTGATGTCGACCGCGCACTTCTCCCGGCGGTTCCGCGCGGCATACGGGGAGACGCCCTATTCCTACCTGATGACGCGGCGGATCGAGCGGGCGAAGGCGCTGCTGCGCCGCGGCGACATGTCGGTCACCGACGTCTGCATGGCGGTCGGGTGTACGTCGCTCGGCTCGTTCAGCGCGCGTTTCACCGAGCTGGTGGGCGAGACGCCGACGGCCTATCGGAGCCGGGACCACAGCGCGCTCGCGAACGTGCCGGGCTGCGTCGCCAAGGACCTCACCCGCCCCAGCCGTGGTCCGAGCAGGATCGGAGAAGCACGCGCGACGCCAGCCCCCTAGCGTTGCGGACATGGATCTCACTCTTGCCCGCTGCTTCGTCCAGGTTCAGGACCCGGACCTCTCCCTGGCCTTCTACCGCGACGCGCTCGGCCTCGAGCTGCGCAACGACGTCGCCCGTGAGGGCTTCCGCTGGATCACCGTCGGCTCGGCCACCCAGCCCGGCGTCGAGATCGTCCTCACGAACTACCTGGCCGGCAGCCCCGCCGACGGCGAGGCGATCACCGCGCTCGTCGCCAAGGGCGCCATGAACGGCGTCCACTTCCACACCGACGACCTCGACGCCACCTTCGAGAAGGTGCGCGCCTCGGGCGCCGAGATCGTGCAGGAGCCGACCAACCAGCCGTGGGGCCCCCGCGACTGCGCCGTCCGCGACCCCTCCGGCAACCTGGTGCGCATCGACCAGCAGCCCGCCGCGAAGTAGGGACGCGGTCGACGCGCCGCGCCGGTGACCACCTTCCGCCCGCGCACCGCATCCCATGCCAGGGCGGCGAACGCCCGCCCACTCACGATCATTCGTGATCGCCACGGACGTGTCGTTGCCGTGGGGGGGGGGTTGGGCCGAAAGCCGGGCGCCGGGCCCCCGGGGGGGGGGGAAAACCGGGGG
>NZ_JASNFO010000056.1:0-42813 GCF_032027725.1 Pseudofrankia coriaricola
CCCACTTCTTCCCCCCCCCCCCGCCGCGCCCGGGGGGGGGGGGGGGGGGGGGCCCCCCCCCCCCCCCCCGACGGCAACACGTGGGTGATGATCAACCGGTTGCGGGCGGACGGAGGCGGGGCGGTATTAGTCGTCGGCGCGGAAGGGGTTGGGCCCCGCGATGACGGCGACGCCGGTGCGGCCGCCGTCGACGTCGACGACCGTTCCGTGGACGAAGGCCGCGTCGTCGGAGGCGAGGTAGACGGCCGCCGCGGCTATGGCGTCGGGGTGACCGGACCACCCGGCGGGCGTGCCACGCATGAGCAGGTCGGACGGACGCTCGACGGTCGGGTCCCGGTCGGGATCGGCGATGACACCCGGGGAAACGGCGTTGACCCGGATGCCCTGAGGCCCGAACTCGGCGGCCCAGGCCCGGGTGAGCGTCTCCATCGCACCCTTGGTCGACGCGTAGAGGGCACCGACGGGAACGCTGAGGCGGGCCACCCAGGAACTGAGATTGATGATGACGCCGCCGCCCGCGGCGACCATCGTCGGCGCGACGGCCTGGGTGAGGAAGAACGGCGCCTTGACGTTGACGGCGTAGACCCGGTCGAACATCGCGTCGTCCGTGGTCAGGGTGGTTGCCCCCGGGAAGATGCCCGCGTTGTTGACCAGGATGTCGATGCGGCCGCCCAGCAGGTCGCTCGCCGCGTCGGCGAGCGACCTGCTGGCGCTCGCCGTGCCGTCGAGATCGGCGTGGACGTAGTCGGCCGTGCCGCCCGCCGAGCGGATCCGGGCGACCACCGCCTTGCCGCGGGTGTCATCGCGCCCGGAGACGATGACGTGCGCACCTTCCGCGCCGAAGGCAACCGCGATGGACCGGCCGATGTTGCTGGTGGATCCGGTGACGAGTGCTGTCCTGTGTTCGAGTCGCTGTGACATGCCGGCGAAGCTACGGACTAATTTTTGGACTAGCAAGTCCAAAAATCTTGCTCGGCCCGGATGCCCCACGGTGCCAGACGCCTCACTGCTGGGCGTCCCGCGGTGCCAGACGCCTCGCGGAGCCGGACGCCTCGCGGAGCCGGACGCGCCTCGCGGAGCCGGACGCCTCGCGGAGCCGGACAACCTCGCGGTGTCAGACGCCTCGCAGGTGGTCGGTCAGCGCGTCCAGCGTCGCCTCCAGGTGCCACGTGCTCCCGGAGGACCTGAGTACCTGGACCCCGCCCTGGATGCCGGCGACGAAGGCCGCGGCGACGCGGTCCGCGTCGAGGCTCGGGCGGATCTCGCCGGTCGCCTGCATCCGCTCGATGCCGTGCCGGATGTGCGCCCGCCAGTTCGTGAGCAGGGCGCCGATGACCTCGGCCGCGCCCGGCGTGCCGCCGACCTGGCTCATCAGCGACCCGAGCGGGCAGTTGCGGCCCTGGGCCCGGTAGCGGGCCACGACCGCGTCCCGCCACCGCTCCCAGGCCGCCCACGAGGTCAGGGCGCCGAGGTGCGGCTGCTGGTCGTCGAGGACGCGCCGCGCCTCGTACCGGGCCACCGCGAGCAGCAGTTCCTCCTTGCCGCCCGGGAAGTAGTGGAAGATCTGACCCTTGCTCGTGCCCGTGATGGCGCGGATGTCGTCGAGGGTCGCCTCGCCGGGGCCGTCGCCGCGCAGGTACACCGCCGCACCCTCGATGATGCGTTGCCGGGTCGCCTGCCCCTTCGTGGTGAGCGCCATCTGCTGACGCTAGCTCTTTATGGACCCAGCGGTCCACTTCATGATCCCTGGTCTCCGGTCGCCGACCCACGGTAGGCCGACGGGGTCGAACCTGGCGCGCCGTCGGCCCGACGATCGTGCCTGTGAGGGAGCTTGTGGTCGTCATCCGTGGAAGGTTGCTCTTGGGGGTGCCGTTACCTAGGTAGCGGACGGACGGAGGAGAAACGCATGACGACGACCGGCTCGACGACCAGCACGACCGAGACGACGGCCAGTCCGGCCACGGCACAGTCATCGGCGGCCACCAGTGCACCCACGGCAGGCCAGGGATCAGGGGCCGCGTCGGGCGCCCGAGGGCGGGTTCGACTCGAGGAAGCGCACAAGCGGGTGCGGCCGCTGCTGGGCGGCGTGGTCGTCGTCGACACGGTCCGGCCGCTGCTGGTCTGGGAGGGCCCGCACTACCCCGTCTACTACCTGCCGCTGGCCGATCTGAAGGCCACGCTGGAGCCCACCGGGGAGATCGTGCGTTCCCCGAGCCGCGGCGACGCCCACCGTCACGACGTGGTCGCGGGCGAGCACCGCGCGGCCGGTGCCGCCCTGACCTACCCGGACTCGCCGTTCCCCGAGCTGCGCGACGTGGTCCGGCTCGACTGGGACGCGATGGACACCTGGCTGGAGGAGGACGAGCCCGTCTACGTCCACGCCCGCAACCCCTACCACCGCATCGACATCCTCTCCAGCTCCCGGCACGTCCGGGTCGACATCGACGGGGTGACGGTCGCCGAGTCGACCCGCCCGACCGTGCTGTTCGAGACCGGCATCCGGCCCCGCTACTACCTGCCACTGACCGACGCCCGCACTGAGCTGCTCCGGCCGTCGTCCACCAGCACCGGCTGCCCGTACAAGGGGACGGCCAGCTACTACGGGGTCGAGGTCGACGGCAAGGTCCACGACGACGTCGTCTGGTACTACCCGGCGCCGCTGCTGGAGAGCATTCGCATCGCGGGCCTGGTCTGCTTCTACGACGAGAAGGTCGACATCTACGTCGACGGCGTCCACACCTGAGCGGAGCTGAACGGGCAGCGGCCACGTTCACGTCTCGCCGTACACGGCCGTCGCTGACGAAGAGAGGGTCAGCGCGGTCGGTCGGGGGTCACCGCGTCGATGAGGGTGTCAACGGTGTCGTGAAGGCCGGCGCGCAGGTCCGCGGGGAGTGGCAGGGTGTTCTCCCATTCGTGGAGGCGGTCGTTGACGCGCCGGCTCAGAGCGTCGCCGACGTCGGTGAGCTCGACGATGACGCGGCGGCGGTCCGTCGGGTCGGGGGCACGGCGGACCAGGCCCGCGGCGGCGAGACGGTCGAGGGTGAGCGTCATGCCACCGCTGGTCCGGCCGAGCACCCGGCACAGGCGGCTCGGCGCGCCCCGGCCGCCGGGCGCGTGCCGGATCGTGCCGAGAACCAGGTAGTCGGCCACCGTCAGGCCGAATGGTTCGACGAGACCGTCGAGCGCCGTCGAGACGAGCATGTTCAGCCGCACCAGCCGGGCGAGGAGCCCGGCGCCCCCGGTCAGGCCGACCTCGTCGACCCAGCTGGGCTCACCGGCCGGCCCGCCCAACGCCGCCCGCCCGCCCGACGCGGCGCGCCCGCCCGACGCGGTCACCGACGGCGCCGGCGTCGTCGGCTCCACGAGTGCCGCCGGCGCCGCCGCCGGATCCGTTCTGGTCACCGCGCTGTCAGCCATCCCGGCCGACTGTAGCGCCCAGCGAGCTCAATCCTTGATTCCAAAGCGTTCGAGGCCGAAGGCGCGGATGGCGTTGCCGCGGACGAACTTGTGGACCTCGCCCGCGTCCATGCCGGCGCCCGCGCACAGGCGGTGGGCGACGGCGCGGGAGTTCGGCCAGGTGCCGTCGGTGTGCGGGTAGTCGGTCTCAAAGACGATCTGGTCGAGACCGACCTCGTTCCGGGAGATCAGCCCGTGCTGGTCATCGAACAGGCAGCCGTAGACGCGGCCCCTGATGTAGCTGCTCGGGGGGTTCGGCAGGGCGGCTCCACCACCGACGCCGCCCTTCCAGACGAGGTCCATCCGCTCCAGCAGGTACGGCATCCAGCCGACCTGGCTCTCGGCGTAGACGATGGTCAGGCTCGGGAAACGGTCGAGCGTGCCGGAGAAGATCCAGTCGCACAGCGATCCCTCGGCATTCTGCGAGGACAGCGACATGCTGACCGCCAGCGGCGCGTCCGGCGACGTCGACGGCAGCGTCGACGACGAGCCGATGTGCATCGTCACGACGGTTCCGGTCTCCTCGCACGCCTGGAACAGCGGGTCCCACGCGCCGGAGTGGATGGAGGCGAACCCGAGCTTGCTCGGGTTCTCGGAGAACGACACCGCGTACGAGCCCTTCGCCGCGCACCGGCGCACCTCGGCGGCGGCAAGCTCGGGATCCCACAGCGGGATGAGCGACAGCGGGATCAGACGGCCCTGTCCGGCGCCGCCCGCCCATTCGTCGATCATCCAGTCGTTGTAGATCTGGATGCAGGCGAGCGCCACGTCCTTGTCCGGCCGCTCGGAGAAGCCCTGACCGCAGAACCGCGGGAACGTGTTCGGGAAGTTGATCGCCGCCTCGACGTGGTTGGCGGTCATGTCGGCGAGGCGGGCGTCCCGCTCGTAGGTGCCCGGCCGGAAGTCCTCGTAGATGGCCGGCAGGTTCTTCACCTCGGCCGGTGGCACGCCGGCGGAGGCGTGCAGCAGGCCGGTCGGGTAGACGAGGTCGTCATAGAGCCACAGGTCGCACCAGCGGCCGTCAGGCGCGTCGCGCTCGAAGCCGTAGTGCCCGCCGGCGAAGTGCAGCTTGAGCTTCTCCCGCACCACCTTGGGCCCGCGGCCGCGCATCGCGGCCGGCAGCTCCCGCTGCCACAGGTCGCGTGGTTCCAGGATGTGGTCATCCACCGAGATGATCTTCGGCAGGTCCTCCGGGGCCGGGGTGACGGAGCCGGTGGCGGTCGTGGGCGCGGTGATGTCGGTCAAGGCCATGGCCATGCCCCCTTGTGCGGCGTGCGGCGCGGTGGCGAGCGGAGCAACCCGCGAGGAGCGGGATTGCGGATCGCTTTTCGGAAAGCTACTTTTCGCCGAGCGACCTGTCGAGACCCACGCCACACCGCGTCGAGGCGGGATGGCGTCGAAGCAGGCCGATCAGGAAGGGGGCACCGTGCCGGAGGAGAAGCCGGACCTGAAGATCGTCTCCGTGGGAGACGTGCCATGGACCGAGGTGAAGGCGCAGACGCACGCCGACGGGCGGCGGGTGTCGGTCTGGGAGAAGTTCCTCGAGTGGTCGCCGGAACGGATGGTCATCTACGCCCGCTACGACCCGGGGGTGATCGTCGAGCGGCACAGCCACAAGTCCGACCACTTCGTCCTCGTCGTCGCCGGAGAGGTGCTCATCGGCGACCGTCCCTGCCCCGCGGGCACCCATATCACCCTGGAGCACGGAGCGACCTTCGGACCACTGGTGGCCGGGCCCGAGGGCGCCACCCTCTACGAGATCATGACAGGCGACCCGCGAGCCGTGCCCGCGGACCCCGAGGGCTTTGCCGAGCTCCTGGCCAGGCGAGGTGTCCAGCCGCTGCCCAACCCGCCCGTGCCGTGGCCCGACTGGCTCGCGCCGCGCACCGACCCGTCGGGCTCCTCCCCTGGTTCCCCTCCCGGCGCCGGCGGGTAGCGTGGCACGTCCGCGGGAACCGCGGGCCAGGGCCCGACCACCGGTTCTCGCCACGACGCGCCCATGACAACCGGCGAAAAGTGTCGGTAGCGACCGAGAGAATCACCCGGCAGCGCCGAACACGAGGAGACCGCTGTGGGTGCGTGGGGTCCGGGACACTTCGACAACGACGGTGCGCTGGACTTTGTCGATGATCTCCTCGACGCGCCGGCCGCGAACCGGGTCGATCTCGTCCGACGGCTGCTGGTGCGGGCCGTCGACACCGAGGGCTACCTCGAGATCGATGCCGGCTCCCACGTCGTCGTCGCGGCGGCGCTGATCGCCGCGCAGTGCCCGGGCGGCGAGCCGGTCAGCGACTCCCGGTGGCCGTTGGAGCCTCTGCCGGCGTTCCCGGACGACCTTCGCTCGCTCGCGGTCGAGGCGCTGGACCGGGTGCTCGCCGACGGCTCCGGACTGGCCGAGCTGTGGTCCGAGACCGCGAGCGCCGAGGACTGGCGACGGGAGGTCTTGCTGCTCCGCCGCGTTCTGGACCAGCCGATGCCGGGCGAGGTGCCGTTGTTCGAGGTGTAGTGACAGCTGCCCCGCCACCACCCGGGCGCCGCGCCGCCAGCCTCGGGCCCGTTGTCCGCCAGCCCAGCCAGCTCCGGCTCCGACCCGGACGCAACGCTGTTCCCAGCCCGGCCCCGGGCCCGCGCGTCCGCGCGAAGCTGCCTGGTCCGCGCAGGGTAACGTCGCGGTGTTGACCGTATTGACCGTGATGGCCGGTTTGGCGCGATCGCGCCTGGGCGATGAGCCCGGAGAGCCCGGTAGCCCGGCCCCGGCTGGGCGTAACCGAGAACGTACGTGACACGGGTGGGAAGGACGGGTCAGTGACGCAGCCGGGGATCTTCGGGCTTGGCGCGCCGGAGCACAGCTACCTGGAGCTCGACCTCCGGGACGGCATATCCGCGGTGGACCTGGCGAAGGCGGTCGCGGGACTGGTCGGGCCCCTGTCGACCGGGGGCGGTGTCAACCTGGTCGTCGGGTTCCGGCCGGAACTGTGGGCACAGGTGGCGCCCGAGGGCCTGCCCGCCGGCGTCACCGGCTTCAACGAGCCGATCGTCGGTGCCGACGGCTTCCGGATGCCCGCCACCCAGCGTGACGCCGTGCTGTGGATCGCCGGCGCCAACCGGACCGCCGTCTACACCAACGGGCTCGAGGTGATCGCCGCGCTCGCCGGGGTCGCGAACGTCGCCACCGAGGTCGGTGGCTGGGTGTACGCGCACGACCGCGACCTCACCGGCTTTATCGACGGCACCGAGAACCCGTCGCTGCTGGCGGCGCCTGGCGTCGCGATCATCGCCCACGGGCCGGGCGCCGGCGGAAGCGTGCTGCTGTTCCAGAAGTGGACGCACGACACGGCGAGCTTCGCGGCGATCGGCGTCGCCGAGCAGGAGAAGGTCATCGGCCGTACCAAGGCCGACAGCGTCGAACTCGACGACTCCGTCATGCCGGCGACCTCGCACGTCTCGCGCACGGTCGTCGAGGAGGACGGCGAGGAGCTGAAGATCTTCCGCCGCAACACCGCCTACGGCACGGTCACCGACCACGGAACGATGTTCGTCGGCTTCGCCGCCGAGCAACGCATCCTCGACCTCATGCTGCGCCGCATGGCGGGAGCGACCGAGGACGGCCTGCGCGACGCCCTGACCCGCTACACCACCCCGGTCAGCGGCGCCTACTACTTCATCCCGTCCGTCACAGCCCTCTCCGGCTTCGCCCCCGAAGACGACGCCGGCTAAGGCCGACGCCCAGGCGCGGACAGCCGGCGCTCAGGCGCGGAAGGGCGAGCCGGGGGCGTGGGCGTCGGTGCGGACGAGACGGTGAGCGAACAGCCACCGCCCCTCGACTGGGACCAGGACGTCGCGGTAACGGCCCCAGTGGTCCAGGCCGGCAACCGTCAACACCGCGAAATAGGCCGACGTGGTGATCCGGTCGGGTGTCACCGACTCGAACCGCAGGTTCGTGACGAAGTGCCGGATGAACGCCCGCCCGTCCGCGGCGCCGCCGCCCGCTGACGCGGCTCCGTTGCCCGCGGGCCCGGGGCCGCTGGCGCTCCTGGGGCCGGCCTCCCGTCCGGGCACTGTCGTGGCCGCCGTCAGGGCCTGGACTCCGGAGAGCCGGGCGATGATCTCCGCTCGGCCGTGGGCCGTCCAGCCGCCCTTGGTCTCCAGCACACCGTCGGCGGTGAAGCAGGCCGCGAGGTCCTCGAGCCGGAGCCGGTCGCCGCTGTGGCTGTACGTCGCCACGGTGTCCCGTACCTGCTCACGCGCGGCCAGCTCCCACAGTTCCATGGCGCGCCAGCCTACGGCGTCCGGTCCCGGCGAGTCGCCCGGTTCCGCCCCACGCTGGCGATCAGAAACCGACGGTGCCGCCGTCGTCCAGGACAGCCCTCGCCGTTTCTGGTCGAGGACAACCCTCGCCGTTCTGGTCGTTCTTTGACGGGTAGTCGTCAACAGCGTGGACAACGCTGACTCGATTCTTGACCCGGCGCGCCCGGCAGGCGGGGACCGCCGCCGGCGTTACGTTTCCCGGGCGGTGGGCCAGCGCCTGCCGCCCAGCCGCTCCACCGCGACCAAGGCCCTGGGGCCCCTACGGACGAAGGAAGCGATCTGCGTTGAGCTGGAACGACACCGTCATCGCGGAGTTCCGCGCGAACAACGGGAACGTCATCACCGGCGGCTTCGGCCGCAGCCTGATCCTGCTGCACACCGTCGGCACCCGCAGCGGCGTCGAACGCGTCAACCCGGTGCTGGGCCGCCGCTCCGGCGACGGCTGGGTCATCGCCGCGTCGTTCGCCGGGGCCCCCACGCATCCGGCCTGGTATCACAACCTGGTCGCACGCCCCGACACGACGATCGAGACCGCCGACGGAGCCGTCGAGGTCACCGCCACCGAACTCACCGGCTCCGACTATGACGCCGAGTGGTCCGGATTCGTCGCGCAGTCCGATGCCTTCGCGGAATACCAGAAGAAGGCCGGCGACCGCCGCATCCCTCTCCTGCGCCTGCGCCGCCGCGCGGCCGAGACGGCCCGGCGGCGCAGCGGCGCCCCGTCGGCGTAAGGCCGCCAGGCACCAGGCACCAGAACGACGACGAGGCCTCCCCGCATGCGGGGAGGCCTCGCGTTGTCCGGCGTGCGGCGTTCAGCCCGAGCTGGTCAGGCTCAGCTCAGACCTTGGCGGCGGCCGCATGGCCACGGGCCAGGAAGTGCTTGTACGCGCCGTTGGTGTAGGTCGACCAGGCGGTCGGGCCCTGACGGTGGCAGACGCGCTTGGCGGCCCAGGCATTGTTGGACACGTCGTAGAGGTTGCGCCCGCCGACAAGGTCGCTGTTGGCCCACAGGTTGACCTGCCACAGGCCCCGCGAGTCCTCGATGCCGGTCGCGTGGGCGTGGGTGTTGCCGCGCGACTCGGCCAGGGCGATGGCCACCCAGGTGCCCGTCGACACGCCGCGGCAGCCGGCAAGACCGGCCGACTTAGCGGCGGCGGCGATGGAGGTGTCGGAGACGGTCGCGGCGCTGGCCGGAGAGGCAGCCATCAGCCCGCCGGTGGTGACGACGGCCCCCGCCGCGGCGATGGCGACGAGACGGTTGCGGAGGCTGCTCTTGCGGTTGCGTCGGATCGACAAGAAATGGCTTTCCCGCTACACCAACGGAACGCGCACAGACCAACATCGAGGACGATGCTGGAACGGCGCGCGGTGACGCCCCGGCCATCCTGTGGCCTGGCGCGCCTGGAGAACGCAGCTTTCCTGCTGGCATCCCTCCGGCTGAGCCCGAGCCCGGGCTCCTCCGTTTCTGCCCCGCGATAGAAGAGACGACATGCGCCGGGACCGTGGGCAGAAGCGGCGTCGGCCCGGCGTTTCGCCCGGCCCGGGAAAGGTGCGCCCCGGCCGGACGAGAACAAACATAGGTGGGCCTCCGGCCAGTAGGCAAACACGAATCGTGGCCAGCCACGTTCCCGATCGCTGACCGTCCGTGTTTCCCGCTCTCCTTCAGCACTTTCCAGAAAACCTTCGTGACCGGCATCACGTTTCATCTCGGATTTCGCCGGTTGTAAGCGCGTCCACTCAGGCACTTACAGCGATCAATATTCGCTATGTGTGCAGGACCCAACACTTAGCGTCTCACTCTCCAAGCTCCTTTCTCACCGTCAGCACGTCATGCGCGCAGAGTGTTCCACTCCGCCATCGCGACGTGGGGGTGCCGGCGGCGGCCGAAGCCGAACCGGACAGGGGGCGGCATCCCGCGCGCGGAGTTCGGGCTGAATGCCGGGAATGGGCGCGGCGCGGGCGGAGACGGGGCCGCCGGATGCCGGGGAAAGGGCCACGCGGGGGTGAAGATAGGCGCCCGCCCACTGGTTGGCGTCATCCGCCACGGGCCGAGAACCGTCGGCGCGCACGAAACGAGGTATTTCATGTCCCGACGCCTGTTCACCTCGGAATCGGTCACCGAGGGTCATCCCGACAAAGCGGCCGACCAGGTCAGCGACGCCCTGCTCGACGCCTACCTCAGCGGCGACCGGCGTTCCCGAGTCGCGGTGGAGACGCTGCTCGCCGCCGGCCGGGTCCACGTCGCCGGCGAGGTGACGACCGGCGCGGACGTCGACGTCGTCGACACCGTGCGGCGCACGCTCGCCGGCATCGGCTACGACGAAGCCACCGGGTTCGACGCCGCAACGGTCGACGTGCTGGTCTCGATCGGCACCCAGTCGCCTGACATCGCCCAGGGTGTCGACAACGCCTACGAGGCACGCACCGGTCTCGGGCCCGCGGGTCGCCAGGGCGCGACGGCCGGCGGTGGCGGCGTCGACGAGCTGTCCCGGCAGGGCGCCGGCGACCAGGGGATCATGTTCGGCTACGCCACCGACGAGACGCCCGACCTGATGCCGCTGCCGATCACGCTCGCGCACCGGCTGGCGAGCCGCCTCGCCGCCGTCCGGCACGACCGTGGGGTCCCTTACCTGCGCCCCGACGGCAAGACCCAGGTCACGATCGAGTACGACGGCGACCGGCCGGTGCGCCTCGACACGGTCGTCCTCTCCGCCCACCACGCCCCTGGCGTCGACCTGGACGGCCAGCTGGCGCCCGACATCCGATCCCGGGTCGTCGAGCCGGAGCTCAAGCGGCTCGTCGAGGAGATCAGCGGCCGGGGTGGCCGGCTGGGCGAGCTGGAGGTGGACGGCTACCGGTTGCTGGTGAACCCGACCGGCCGGTTCGAGGTTGGCGGCCCGGTCGGCGACGCGGGCCTCACCGGCCGCAAGATCATCATCGACACCTACGGTGGCTCTGCCCGGCACGGCGGCGGCGCGTTCTCCGGCAAGGACCCGTCGAAGGTGGACCGGTCGGCGGCGTACGCGCTGCGCTGGGTCGCGAAGAACGTGGTGGCCGCGGGCCTGGCCCGCCGGGTGGAGCTGCAGGTCGCCTACGCCATCGGCAAGGCCGAGCCGGTCGGCCTGTTCGTCGAGACGTTCGGCACCGAGCAGGTGGCGCCGGCCGCGATCGGCCGCGCCGTCACCGAGGTGTTCGACCTGCGCCCGGCGGCGATCATCCGCGACCTCGACCTGCTGCGCCCGGTCTACCGGCAGACCGCCGCCTACGGTCACTTCGGCCGGTCACTGCCCGACCTCACCTGGGAGCGCACCGACCGCGCCGCCGCGCTGCGGGCCGCGGCGAGCGCGGGTTGACGGCTTGTAGCCACGCGCGAGCGCCCGCGCCGGTCCTCGGGGACCTGCGCGGGCGCTGGCATGTCAGTGTCAATGGCCGACGGCGGTGTCAGTGGCCGCCGGCGGCCTCGACCAGTTCGGTGAGGACGCCGCCAAGGCCCTTGGGGTGGATGAAGGCGATCCGGCTGCCCGAGGTGCCGTGCACCGGGGTCTTGTTCACCAGGTCGAAGCCGCCGACGGTGAGCGACGCCAGCGCCGCGTCGATGTCGTCGACGCCGTAGGCGATGTGGTGGATACCCGGGCCGCGCTTGGCCAGGAACTTGCCCACCGGCGTGTCGTCGCGGATCGGCTCGAGCAGTTGGACGTAGGAGCCACCGGTGTCACCGGAGTGCACCAGCAGCATCGCCTCGCGCACGCCCTGGCGCTCGTTGGTCTCCTGATGCACACACTTCAGGTTGAACGCCTGCTCATAGATCGGGATGGTCTCGGTCAGCGACGCCACCGCGATCCCGACGTGATCAATCCTGGTCAGCACGCCAGCCAGCGTCCCGCGCCACTGCCCACCGAGTCCACCGATACACGAGGTGACCTACGAGACGTCACCGCCAATCCCACATCTTCCCCCCAGCGAATCCTGCTGCCAGCCACGGGCCCCATCCGGATCCGGTCCGCCGTTCGGGAGTCCTTCGGAGCCGTTCACCGACCGCTGTCGCACAACCGACCACCGCGTTGACCGCGCCAAATGCGGCCGTTAGGCATAAGGTTCGCGAAGCCGCCCACCCGGGAGAACGCGGCAAGCTCCACGGTTTCCCACCCGTACCGTCTTCTCTGAACTCCAATAACTCCAAGCGCTCCAGCAACCCATCAAAACCCCATATGGACCCGCAGGCTCCGTCCGGAGACACGAGGAGAGCTGACGAGCGTGGTGAGCGACGCCGGGGAACGGCAACGCCGAGCGCGTCGGACGCGCCGTGACGCGGCCGCGGACGGATTACGCACGCTGCTCGTCGACCCCCGAGGATGGCGGGTGCTGTGCGGGGTCGCGGCGGTCGCCGCGATGTGCCTGGGGATTGCCGGCCAGTGGCTGATGTATGAGGCGGCCGGCGTCGGCGGGTCGTTCGGCGGCCATTTCCTCGACCTGCTCTACGGCTCCCTCGGCCTGTTCGTCTTCCAGCCGCCCGACCTGCCCGACACGGCGCTCTCGGCACCCCTGCAGGTGGCCCGTTTCCTCGCCCCGGCTGCGACGTTCTACGCGCTCGCCGACGCGCTCGTGCTGCCGGTGGCCCGGCTGCGGGCCCGGCTCGCCCATGGCCACGCGGTCGTCTGCGGCGACGGGCCGGGCGCGCTCGCCCTCGTCGCGAAGCTGCGCGCCGAGGGCGCCCAGGTGGTGCTCGTCGCTCCCGGCGCCCACGCGGAGCTCGCCGGCCTGGTCGGCGACCAGCGGGTCACCGTGCTCGCCGGCGACCCGACCGACGAGGCGGTGCTGCGCCGCGCCGGCCTCGCCCGCGCCGACAGGCTCTACGTGACCGGGCGCGCGACCGGCCGCAACGCGGCCGTACTCATCGCCGCCGTCGCCATCGCCACCGCCGCCGGGCGCGACCGGTCCACCGCGTTGCGCTGCTACGCCGAGGAGTCCGATCCGGACGTGCTCGACGCGCTGTGGATCCTGCTGCTGCGCCAGCCGGCGAGCGACGCCGTCACGGTCGACTTCTTCAACACGGCCCGCCTCGGCGCCCGGCTGCTGCTCGACGATCTCGCGGCGACCTGGACGCCGGCCGGCGGCGGGCCGGTCGTCGTCGCCGGCCTGTCGCCGTTCGGCCGGGAGCTGCTGCTCCAGATCGCCCGGCGGCGCAGGCGCATCCTCGGCGAGGGCGCCTTCCGGCTGCCGGTGGTGGTGGTCGACGAGCGCGCGAGCACGGCCGTCCAGGCACTGCGCGCCCGCTACGAGGTTCTCGACGCGGCGCTCGACCTGGACTGCCACGACGTCCGCGCCGAGGAGGCGGACCTCGACCGGCGCGCGCACGCCCGCGCGCCCGGCGCCGGCTTTCTCGAGCAGATCTTCGTCTGCTACGGCGACGAGGAGCTGGCGTTGCGCAAGGCGCTCGCGACGGCCCGGCCGCCGACCCGCCGGTCGGTCGTCGTCCGGGTGGACAGAGGTAGCCCGCTCGGGGACGCGCTGCGCCCCGGTCGACAGGAGGGGCAGGGCCCGATGGACGCGCTCTACGACGACATGGTCATCTTTCCGCAGCTCGACGCGGCCTGCGATCCTGATGACGTGTCTGATGACCGGCTGGAAGCATGGGCCGAGGCGATCCACGCCGACTACTGCCGCCAGCGGCTGGACTCCGGCGAGGCCAGCGACGACAACGAGGCGCTGGTCGCGTGGGAGAACCTGCCGGAGAAGTACCGCACCAACAACTACGACCAGGCCCGCGACATCGAGACCAAGCTGAACCTGATCGGCTGCGCGAGCGCCAGGATGACGCCGGACGCGCCGCCGTTCGCGTTCACCCTGGACGAGGTCGAGCTGCTGGCCCGCCACGAGCACGAGCGCTGGATGCGCGACCGGCTCGCGCACGGCTGGCGGGGCGGTGAGGCCCGGGACAACGAACGGCTGATCCACCCCGACATCCGCCCGTATGACGACCTGTCCACGGAGACAAAGGACAAGGACGCCCAGATGGTGCGCCTGATCCCCCAGCTGCTCGCCGGCGCCGGCTACCGCGTCGTCCGCTCCGCCGACGCGCCCGCCGCCTAGGCCGTGTCTGATGGCCTCCGGCCACGCGAGGCTCCGCCATCATCGCGTGGCCTTTGGCCTAGCGCTCAGGCTGGGACGGCACGGACGGGTGGAAGGCTGGGATCCTGGAAGGGTGACCATCCTGCCGATCCGGGTCCTGGGCGACCCCATACTGCGCACCCCCGCCGATCCGGTCACGGTCTTCGACGACCGGCTGCGCCGGCTCGTCGACGACATGATCGAGACGATGTACGCGGCGCCCGGGGTGGGGCTGGCCGCGCCGCAGGTCGGCGTCGGCCTGCGGCTGTTCGTGTTCGACACGGACTGGCAGCCGAACCGGCCGGACCGACATGAGGACGACGCCGACGCCGACGACCAGCCCCGGCGGCGCCAGCCGCGGGTCGTGGCGAACCCGGTCCTCGAGCTCGGCCCCGGCGAGCAGACCGACCAGGAGGGCTGCCTGTCGGTGCCCGGCTACCACTACGCGACGACGAGGGCGGCGAGCGCCATCGTGCGCGGCGTGGACGCGCACGGCGAACCGGTCGAGCACTCCGGCACCGGCCTGCTCGCCCGCTGCCTGCAGCACGAGTCCGACCATCTGGCCGGCACGCTCTACCTTGACCGGCTCACCGGCCTCACCCGCCGTTCCGCGGCCCGCGCCCTGCGCGATCCCACGCTCCCCGCGCCGGGCCAGCCGGGTGCGCAGGCCCGGGCGGGCTCCGGCCAGTCAGGCGACGACGGGGACGGCTTCCTCGCGGCGCTGCGCCGCCGTCGCTGATGCCGGCGGCGTACCGGGCGCGGCCGACGCCGGCCGCACGGCGAATGGCGGGCCGTATCGTGCCAGACATGGCGATCGACCTGCGCAGCGACACGGTGACCCGGCCGACGGCGGACATGCGCCGGGCGATGGCCGAGGCCGAGGTCGGCGACGACGTCTACGGCGAGGACCCGTCGGTGCGTGCGCTCGAGGAGCACGCGGCCGGACTGCTCGGCCACGAGGCCGCCGTGTTCGTGCCGAGCGGGACGATGGGCAACTTCTGCGCGCTGCGGGCGAGCGCCGAGATCGGCACGGAGGTCATAGCCGACGCCGAGGCGCACATCGTCACCTATGAGCTCGGCGGGCTCGCCGCGCTCGGCGGGGTCCAGACCCGGACGCTGTCGGGGCTCGCCGGCCCGTTGGACCTCGCCGAGCTCGCCGCGCAGATCCGGCCACGCTCGGCGCCGAAGACCTACAACATGGTCCCGACCAGCGTCGTCGCCGTGGAGAACACCCAGGCGCGCACCGGCGGGCGGATCTGGCCGCTCGACCGGCTGGAGCGGCTGCGGGCGATCACCGACGACGCCGGTGTGGTGCTGCACTGCGACGGCGCCCGGATCTGGAACGCCGCCGTGGGCCTCGGGGTCGAACCGCGCCGCCTCGGCCAGCTGTTCGGCACGCTCTCGGTCTGCCTCTCGAAAGGGCTGGGCGCCCCGGTCGGCTCGCTCGTCGTCGGCGACGCCGAGCACATCGCGCGGGCCCGGGTGTGGCGCAAGCGGCTCGGCGGCGGGATGCGTCAGGCCGGGGTGCTCGCCGCGGCTGGCCTGTACGCGCTGCGTCACCACATTGACCGACTGGCCGACGACCACCGGCACGCCGCCGAGCTCGCCGCGACGCTCGCCGACGCGGCCCCGGGCCGCGTCGAGCCGAAACTGGTCGAGACGAACATGATCTTCGTGACGGTGCCGGACGCGGAGGCCTTCGCCGCGAGGGCGGCCGCGCAGGGCGTGCTCGTCGGCACCGCCGGGCCGACGTCGCTGCGCCTGCTCACCCACCTCGACGTGGACGACGACGACATCCGCGCGGCGGGCGACGTCCTGGCCCGGCTGCTCGCCACCGAGGCCGTCCGCGCGACGACCGGTGACCGCCGGTGACAGACACGCCTGCCTGAACGGGCCAACGTGTCGGTTGGGTTACGACTCCGGGACGCGCCCTAGGCGTGGAAACGACACCCACGCGCAATTTCGGACGGACAATCGCCGCCATGACCCTTCCCGCACCCGCCGCCGCGGGCGGCGCCGTCGCCACCGACCCGACCACGACCGACGTGGCGGCCCCGACCGCGGCCCGTCCCACCGCGGAGGCGCCCGTCGCTCCCGCGCCGGTGGCCGACCCAGGCGGCGCCGAGGCGGGGGGCGGGGCCGGTGAGGGTGGCGCGCCCGACGCCGTCATGGCGGGCGGGGCCGCCGGCGGCTCGGCGGGCGCGGGCGCCGCCGCGCGGGGCGTGGTGGCGCCGGGCTTCGAACCGGTACGGGTGGCGTTCGAGCGGGTGCTGGCCGAGGCCGCGGGCACCGGCGCCGCCGTGGCGGCCTGGCACGACGACGCCTGGGTGGTCGACCTGTGGGGCGGCACCGCGGACGCGGCCGGCATGACGGCCTGGGGCCGCGACAGCATCGTCATGCCGTACTCGGTGACGAAGCCGTTCGCCGCGGTGTGCGCGCTGCTGCTGGTGGAACGCGGCCGGCTCGACCTCGACAGCCGCGTCGACCGGTACTGGCCCGGCTTCGCCGCGCCCGCGACCGTCCGGCACGTGCTGGCCCACCAGGCAGGCCTGGTCGCGCTGGACCGGCCGCTGCCGACGGCGGCGCTGTTCGACTGGGACTTCATCTGCGCCGCGCTCGCGGCCCAGCAGCCACTGTGGACACCGGGCACGGCGCACGGCGAGTCGGCGCTGTTCTACGGCCACCTCCTCGGCGAGCTGGTGCGGCACGTCGACGGGCGGCGGCTCGCCACGTTCCTGCGCGAGGAGGTCTGCGAGCCGCTCGGGCTCGACTTCACGATCGGTCTCACGCCCGAGCAGCAGGCCCGCGCCGTCGAGCTCACCGGGCTGGACGCGGCGTTCCGCCTGCGCGCCGCCGATGGGCGTCCCGAGCTCTACAAGCGGGCGATCGGCAACCCACCCGGCGTCCAGGACGGTGCCGTGGCCAACAGCGCCGCGCTGCGCGCCGCCGAGGTTCCGGCGGTCAACGGGCATGGCACCGCCCGCGCCGTCGCCGGGCTGTACGCCGCGCTGCTGTCCGGCCAGCTGCTCGGGCCCAGCCTGCTCGCCGAGGCCACCACGGCGCAGTGCAGTGGTCCCGACCGGGTCATGGGCAGCCTGAACGCCTGGGGGCTGGGCTTCGGCGTCGACGAGGACGGGTTCGGCATGGGCGGCCTCGGCGGCAGCCTCGGCTGGGCCAGCCGCTCCGGCCGCTACGCCTACGCCTTCGTCACCGGCTCCATGGGCGACCATGCCCGTTCCGACGCCGTCGAGAACGTACTGCGCGGCTGCCTCAGTCTCCCGCCGCTCCCCGGATAAGGCGAAGCGGGCTCGAAGGTCGCTTGCGCGACCGCTCCGGACCTCCCAGATCTGCTCCGCAGATCCGGCAGGAACCCCGGCTTCGCCGTCGGGCGCCCAGGGCGCCCTCCCAGCCTGGTTTCGGGGCTGAGGTGTATGGCCGGGGCTGGCGTGGATCGGGGTCGGGATGTGGTCGCGTTGGCGGTGCGCCGATGCGCTGTCGCTGGCGGTGGCCAGGTTGTGCTGACCCCTCACCAGGCCGGGTTGTGCCGACGCCTCACCAGAACGGGTCACGCCCAACCACGTTGCTGGGCAGGTAGAGCGTGGGATGCCTGGAGCCGTGGTGCCGTCGGTCGCTCACAGAGCTATCCCCGGCACGGACGGTCACCTGGCCGGCCGGCCGCCGCGCGGGCTGGTCCCGACCCGGTTGCCTGGCCGCAAGTCACGCTGGCAGGAAGCTGCCGGGCGATCGTCGAGGTTCCCGTGTCCGCGTGCCCACGGTGCGCCGCTAGCGTGCGCGGTGAGGAAGCCTGGCTCGGGGCATGGCCGGGTCCACGCGCGCAGGGAGGTGCTCGGTGATGACCGCGCTCGCGGTGGTGGCCCTGGTGCTGGCCGGACTGGTCGCCGGCACGATGACGGTCGGGCTGGTGGCGATCCGGCCGGCGATGCACTCGTTGCCGGTGGCGTCGTACATCACCATCAAGCAGGCATTCGACGCCAGTTACCCGCGGTTCATGGTGCCGCTGCAGCTCGCCGCGCTGGTCGCGTCGCTCGCGCTGACGGTCACCGCCGCCGTCGGTGACTCCACCACCTCAGCGGCGCTCGCGGGCGTCGGGTTCGTCTCGCTGCTGACCAACGTGATCGTCACGGTCCGCGGTGACCTGCCGATCAACATCGCGATGGCGTCATGGCGGCCGGAGGAGCCGCCGGCGGACTGGGAGCGGCACCGGGTGCGCTGGGACCGGTTCAACGCGATCCGCACCGCCGCCGCCGTGACGGCCCTCGTCGTCCTCGCCGCCGCGGCGACCGGCGTCTGACGTCTGCCGGCGCGTCCGCCGGCGGACGAGATCTCGTGTCGGCGCGGCCCGCCAGCGGGCAAAGTCCCGTCGGCGTGACCGCCTACGGGCGAGGTCACGCCGTCGCCGTCGCGTCACGGAGGTCACTCGCGGCCGGGCGACGTGCGCGCGACCGATAGCATCGCGGCGGGACGGGCCTCCGTCCCGCTGACCGCGCACAACGCACGCACGAAGGGTCCACGGTGAGCGAAACCCACTCGGCACACCACACCAAGCCCCTGTCCTGGGTGATGGTGCTGGTCATCACCATCGGTACCGCCGTCGGCACGCTCGGGGTCTGCATGGCTTCCTGGACGGTCTCGATCATCGGGGGCGCGGTCGTGGTCCTCGGTGGCATCGCCGCCCTGGTCACCGGGATCATGGAGGACGTCGACGAGCACCCGAGCCGCGACCTCTGGCCGATCGGCGGGCGTGACGCCTCGTACCGCCGCCAGATCTCGGCTTGAAGCCCGGCCTGACCGGCGACGTCGAGCTCGACTCGGCGTACTCGGCGTAGGAACTCCCCGGCGCGGCACCCGGCACACGAAGCGGCCTTGTCCCTGCCAGGGGACGGGCCGCTTCGTCGTCTCCGGTCCGCGCGGCCCGATTCTGATGTGATTCCGGCCACGGAGCGGCCGGGCCGTGCGATCATCGCCGATAACCGCGCCGCGCTCGGCGGAGCGGACGGACCCGCGAAGGGCCGCCGGTGAGCGACTTACCCACGCCACACCACTCCAAGCCGCTGTCCTGGGCCATGGTGCTGGTCATCAGTGCCGGCTTCGCCGTCGGGACGGTCGGCGTCTGCCTTGCCTCCTGGACGATCTCGATCGTCGGCGCGGCGGTCGCGCTCGCCGGCGCCGTCGCCGCCCTGGTCACCGGGATCATGGAGGACGTCGACGAGCACCCCAGCCGCGACCTCTGGCCGATCGGCGGCCGCGACCCGTCCCGCCGCCGACGCCGGATCTCCGCCTAGAGGGCCAAAGGGCGCGCGAAAATGATCTTCTTTCGCACGCCTGGCGGCCGCTGTCCCCAGGATCACTAACGGAAGCGCGCTTCATGATCTGGTGCGATTTTGGGAGCTGGTAGATCCGAGGATTCCACCAGATCATGAACGGCTTGGGCGCTTGGGGCCAGGTGCGCGACGCGGCACAGGCGTCAGGCCTGTCGTCGCAAAACAGGACAAAGCGGGGAACATGCCGAACCCCGCCTCCCCCTGCCCGCCCGCGTTAGGCGGCGGGGTCGGTGAGGACGCAGCGCGACCGCGAGTAGATCGTCGGCATGCACTTGTTGCAGTGCACGCACAGCGACCTCGTGCTCGCGTCCTCGCGCAGCCGGTTGACGAGATCCGGCTCGCGCAGCAGCGCCCGCGCCATGGCGACGAACTGGAAGCCCTCGGCCATCGCCGTGTCCATCCCGGCCCTGTCGGTGACGCCGCCGAGCAGCACCAGCGGCATCGTGAGCCCGGCGCGGAACTGCCGGGCGTGATCGAGCATGTACAGCGGCTGGTACGGATAGGCCTTCAGGAAGCGCGGGCCGACCAGCCGAAGCCCAGCCCTCGTCACCCCATGGAACGCGCTCGCGAACTCGCGCACCGGCGCGTCCCCGCGGAACAGGTACATCGGGTTGAGCAGCGAGCTGCCGCAGGTGAGGACGAGCGCGTCCAGCGACCCGTCGTCCTGCAGCAGGCGGGCCACCTGGACCGACTCGTCCAGCCACAGCCCGCCGTCGACCCCGTCGTCCATGTTCAGCTTCGCCAGGATCGCGAGCTGCCCGCCGACCTCGACCCGCACCGCGGCGGCGATCTCGCGGGCGAACCGCGCCCGGCCCGCGAGGCTTCCGCCGTAGCCGTCGGTGCGGTGGTTCAGCTTGGGCGAGAGGAACGCGCTGGCCAGGTAGTTGTGGCCGAAGTGCAGCTCGACGGCGTCGAAGCCGGCCTCGGCGGCGAACCGGGCGGCCTCGGCGTGCGCCCTGACGATGCGCTCGATGTCCTGCGTGCTGGTCGCCCTGGTCATGGAGCCGAACGGGCTGAACCGCCGGGTCGGGGCGAGCGACGGCAGCCGGTTGGAGGCGCCGTTGGCCACCGGGCCGGCGTGGCCGAGCTGCGCGGACACGGCGGCGCCGGTGGCGTGCACCGCGTCGGTGAGCCGGCGCAGGCCCGGCACGGCCTCGGGGCGCATCCAGATCTGGTGACGGTCGGTGCGGCCCTCGGGGGCGACGGCGCAGTACGCCACCGTCGTCATCCCAACGCCGCCCGCGGCGGGCGCGACGTGATACGCAATCAGATCGTCGGTCGCCAGCCCCTTTGGCGTCCGGCCCTCGAAGGTCGCCGACTTGATCACTCGATTACGCAGGGTGATGGGCCCGAGCCGCGCGGGCGCGAACACGTCCGGTCCGGCGGACGGCGACGCCGGGGTGCCCACGACGGCCGGGTCTGTGGGGGCCGCACCGTTCGCGGTCGTGCCAGGTAACGACCTCGGGGCCGCCGCGGCGCGGCCGGCGTCCTGACCGGCAGCCTCGCCGCCGTCCCAGCCGGCGGGCGTGGGGCCTGTGGCGTGGGTCATAGGGGCCACTATCCTCCGGCTACGCGACGCGCGGCATCGTTCGCGCACATTCCGGCCGCCAAATCTGACGGAGCGTCAGAATGGTCGCGTGGACCTCGCTCCCACGCTCGCTGTCCGGATCCCGTGCCCGCCGTCCGCGGACGAACGCACAGCGGGCAACGGACAGCGGGGCAGCGGACTACGGGCGACGGACTTCGGGCGACGGGCAGCAGACGGCGGGCGACGGGCGGCAGCCGCGGCGCGCGGTGACCGTCAGCGGCGGCCGAGGACCGTGTCGAGCAGGGCTCGGGCATACACGCCGAGCTCCTCGGGATCGGCGGCGGCCAGCGCGGGCAACGTGCCGGCGGTCCTCGCGACTCCGATCCCGAGCAGGACCACGGTGGCGAGCTCCGCGCGCAGCTCGCTGTCGGGACCGCCCGGCGGCTCGGCGGCGGCCCGCAGCAGGGGGAGCACCCGCTCCCCCACCCGCTCGGCGGTCGCGGCCGCGGCCGCGTCGTCCAGGTCGCAGCGGAACACGTTCTGGCCCACCGTGGTCGCCGGGCCGTTCTCCCACCGGTCCACCATCCGGGCGAGCAGCCCGGCCAGCTCGTCCGCCGCCCGCCGCCGGGCCTCGTCGTCGGCCTCGTGACCCTCGTCGCTCTCGTCGACGACCGGGGAGACGACCGGGTCGGCGGCGAGGACGGCGCGGTAGAGGCCGTCCTTCCCGCCGTAGTAGCGGGCGACCAGCGCGGCGTCGACGCCGGCCCGCTCGGCGACGGCCCGCAGGGAGGTGCCGGCGTAGCCGCGCTCGGCGAACAGCTCCGCGGCGGCGGCGAGCAGCCGCTCCCGGCTGCGCCGGGCGTCCCGGCGCCTGGTCGTCGGGGTCACCGTGGCCTCGGCGCCGCCCCGGGCGGCCCGCTCCACGCGGTCCACGCGCCCGGACTGGCCCACGGCGGGGCCTCTGGGGATCACGGCGCCGCCCCGCCCCCGGCGGCGAGCGCCGGCGCCACCGTGGTCCGCTGAAGGCCGCCGGCCGCGCGAGGCTTCGCCATCGTCGCCGCCGGGGTCCCCAGCGACTCTGCGCCAGCAGATCGCTGGGGGAGCGCTTCGGCCGTGGCCTCAACGGCCACCGAGCCGCCCCGCGCGGGCAGCGCGACGCCACCGGCCTGGACGCCGCCCCGCCGGGGCTCGGCCGGCGGGCGCGCCGGCACCTGGCCGCTGGCGCGCAGCACCAGGCCGAGCACGGCGCCGAGCAGGCTGACGAGGCCGAGCATGAGGAAGGCCGCCGTGTAGCCCGCGTCGCGGGGCAGCAGGGCACCGGCCGGCGTGAAGCCGGCGAGCAACGAGGCGGCCAGCGCGCTGCCCATCGAGCCTCCCACCACCCGCATGGCCTGGTTGAAGCTGGTGGCGCTGCCGGTCTCGGCCAGCGGCACGTGCGTGATGATAAGCGTCGGCATGGCGGCGAAGGCAGTACCGATGCCGGCGCCGAGCAGACCCGTGGCGACCGCGACCTCGACGAGGTGCCCGCGCCAGCCGGCCAGCCCCAGGCTCGCGACCGCGACCACCAGGCCGCCGAGCGTCAGCACGGCCGCCGTGCCGAAGCGGCGGTCGACGACCCGCGCCACCCTGGTCGCGACCAGCGTCCCCACCGACACCGGCATGATCATCAGGCCGGCCAGCAGGACCCCGCCGCCGAAGCCGTACCCGGCGGACAGCGGCGTCTCGATCAGCCTGATCACCAGCGACACCGTGCCGAACATCCCGAAGCCCATGAAGACGGCGGCGCCGTTGCTGACCATCACCGGCAGTGGGCTGAGGTAACGCAGATCGACGAGCGGTGCGCGGCTGGTCCGCTCGACGGCCAGCCAGCCGGCCGCGAGCACCACCCCGCCGGCGAACAGGCCCAGCACCGGCGCCGACCCCCAGCCCCAGCGCGGCGCCTGGCTGAACCCGATCAGCACCGCGCCGAGCGTCAGCCCGATCAGCGCCGCGCCGGGGACGTCGAACGGCCGGCGCCGCGCCTGCCCGGAGGCGAGCAGCCGGGTGGCGGCGCCGGCGCGCGGCACCGCGACGGCGATCAGGGCGATCGCGGCGGCGGTCAGCAGGGCGGCCAGCCAGAAGGCGTAGCGGTAGTCGACGCGGTCGGCGATCGTCCCCGTGAGCGGGTAGCCCAGGCCCGTGCCGCTGGCTACGCTCACCGACAGCACGGCGACGACGCGGACGCCGCTCGCCTTCGGCAGGCATTCACGCGCGGTCGCGAACGTCAGCGGCATGAGACCGAGGCCGATGCCCATCAGCGCCCGGCCGGCGACCAGCTGCGGGAAGTTCCACGCCGTCGCCGCGACGACCGCGCCGGCGAGCACCGAGCCGAGACCGCCCATGAGCACGCCCTTGCGGCACGGCCCGTCGCCGAGCCGGCCGAGCGTCGGCCCGGCGACCGCGCCGACGAGCAGGGTGACGGTGAGGATCCACTGCGCGGCGACGAACGACACATGGTGCTCGCGCACGACCAGCGGGATGAGCGGCGTTCCCAGCGTCCCGATCAGCGAGACGACCAGGCCGGTGTAGACCAGCGTCGCCACCAGGAGACGCGGCCGGGCGGCCACTCCCGCCTCGCTGGTTCCCGCCTCGCTGGTTCCCGCCTCGCCCGTTCGGGTCCTGCTCGTTCCCGCTTCGGCGTCTCCCGCCGTGGCCGTCCCAGTGGTGCTCTTCCCCGCCGCCGCACCCGTGGACCTGTCACCCACGCCCATCTCGCCGCTCCCGTCCCGCCGTGTCACCCTCGTCCGGCAATGTCACCCGGCGATGTCATCGTACGATGACATCGCTCGGCGACCTACCGGACCGATGCGCCGCCGGACCGGCGCGGCCGTCAGCGCGGCGGCAGCGCGGGAAGACGCGCGAGGAAGTCGCCGAGACGGCCGGCGAAGACGTCGTTGTCGTCCCCGGCGACCATGTGGCCGGCGCCGGTGACGTCGACATACTCGGCGTGCGGGATGAGCGCCAGCAGCTCGGCGGCGCCCTCCTCGCTGACGATGTCGGACTGCTTGCCGCGCACCAGCAGGACCGGGACACGGATCGAGCGGGCCGCGTCGCGCAGCCGGTCGCTCTGGATCGCCCGCTCCGCCTCGGCGAGGAAATCCTCCGAGGCCACGTCGGCGCCCCCGGAAGCGCCGGGGCCGTCGGCCTCGAGGACGTCGTGGCCGAGCTCGCGGCGGGCCTCCTCGCGGATCTTCATGAACGCCGGGTCCCAGTGCCAGTGCCAGCGGCCGTCGCGCAGCCGCAGGTTCTTCTTCAGGCCCTCCTGGCTCGGCGGCCGCTTGCGGTTCGGGTTGTAGGCGGCGATCGCCTCGGCGGCCTCCTCCAGGTCCGCGAACCCGTTCGGCGCCGACGTCATGAACTCGAAGATGTGTTTGATGCCCGCCGGCTCGATGCGCGGGGTGATGTCGACGAGGACCAGCGCCCGGCCGAGCCCCGGGTCGCGCGCCTGCGCGACGAGGGCGGTGATTCCGCCCATCGACGCGCCGACGAGGATGGGCGGCTCGCCGAGCTGGCGCACGATCTCGCCCAGGTCGTCGGCCATGGCGACGTGGCTGTAGTCCTGCTCCGGATCCCAGTCGCTGTCGCCGTGGCCGCGGGCGTCCAGCGCGATGGCGGTCCAGCCGAGCTCGGCCATCCGCTCGCCGGTGCGCCGCCACGAGTGGCGGGTCTGCCCACCGCCGTGCATCAGCAGCACGACCCCGTGGCTGTCACCCGCCGGCGGGTCCCACCGGTCCCCCGCGAGCCGCAGCCCGGCCACCTCGAAACTGCTCGCCTTTGCCAGAAGCCTCCGGTCGCGCGAGGCTTCGCCATCGTCGCGCGACCTTCGGCCATGCTGCTGGACGCTCACAGCCACCCCTTTTTCGCCCCTGTGTCGCCACGGGCCGCGGCATGCCACGGACGGGCGGCCGCGCCGCCCGACATCTCAGCAAACCACGTCATCCCTCGGTGACATCCGCCGATGTCACCCGGGGATGACGTGTGGGCAGGCTCACGGCCGGCTAGATACGGTCACGTGACCGGTCGGGTATCTCCGCCTGACCAGACTCGAGGAGGCGCGGCCACGATGGATCTTGGCGGAGTCGGCATCTGGAACTCCCAGCTGCGCTATGGCGCCCCGGGCCCGGCCGCCGAGGCCGCGGCCGAGATCGACGAGCTCGGCTACCAGGCGATCTGGATCCCGGACGCGGGTGGGCCGGTGTTCGACGCGCTGGAGAACCTGCTCGGGGCGACGCACCGCGCCGTCGTCGCCACCGGGATCCTCAACCTCTGGATGCACGAGCCTGCCGACGTCGCCGCCTCGCGGGCCGCGCTCGCCGACAAGTTCGGCGGCCGGCTGCTGCTCGGGATCGGCGTGAGCCACGCGCCGCTCGTCGACCAGAAGGAGCCCGGCCGCTACCAGGCGCCGCTGCGCGCGACGACGGCCTTCCTCGACGCCATCGACGCCGCCACCCCGCCGGTGCCGGTCGCCGACCGGGTGCTCGCCGCCCTCGGCCCGAAGATGCTCGAGCTCGCCCGTACCCGGGCCCGCGGCGCGCACCCGTATCTGGTCAGCCCGGAGCACACGGCGATCGCGCGCGAGGCGCTGGGAGCCGGGCCGCTGCTGGCGCCGGAACAGACTGTCGTCCTGACCGACGACCGGGTCGCCGGCCTGGAGATCGCCCGGCCGTTCCTGACCGGCTACCTGCAGCTGCCGAACTACGCGAACAACCTGCGCCGGCTCGGGTTCACCGATGACGACCTGTTCTCCGTCACCGACCGCCTCGTCGACGCCACGATCGTCATCGGCGACGAGGCCGCGATCGCCCAGCGGGTCGCCGACCACCGCGCCGCCGGCGCCGACCACGTCTGCGTCCAGGTCCTCACCGCCGACAACACCCTCCCCCGCGACGAATGGCGCCGTCTGGCCCCCGCTCTGCTCACCTAGCGGGGGCCGCTGGCGGGCGCGCCGTCGTCGCCTGAACGGGCCGGTTGCCGGTTGTCCGGCCTTGGCCAGTTCCGGGGCGCGGGTGCGGCGCGCTACCGTTGCGGCGGGAGGTGGCTTCTGGTGACCGGGCAGACCACTGAGGGTGCACAGGGCAGGCCCAGCTGGGATGTCCCGGTGGAGTTGCTGGTCGTCCTCGGCCCGGGCACCGGAGTTCCCGCGGCGCCAGCCGGCACCGAGAGCCCGGTGCCGGGAACCACGGCCCCGCCTCCCACCCGGCCGCTGACGGCGCTCGACGCTCTGCGCCAGCTCGTGTCGGTGACCCTGGACTGCCCGCCGCGGCTGGCGCTGGTCCCGCTGCCACCCCAGGCCGCCGGCCGGATCGCCGAGCAGCCCTACGTCGTCGGCGTCTACACCGAGGCCCCGCCGCCGGCCGTCGCCGCCACCCTGGGCCCGGGCGAGCGGCTCTTCGTCGATGCCTGGCTGCTGCGCGTCGAGGACCGCGCCTACCGCCGCAAGCGTCACCGCCACGGCGATCGTCTCCCCTGGGACGCCCCCGGCCACGAGCCCCCCGACCCGCCAGGCTCGGCCGTTCCCGCCTAAAACCCCATGGATGGAACCGTCAAGCGGTAAGCGGTACCCAACCACCCGTGGTGACGGCGCATCAGCGCTGCGCCCGGGGTCCCTGCCAGAGCGGCGGAGCCGATCTGGGAGGTCTGCCAGCCACCTCGCTGACTTGCAACCAGGTCAACCACCGTCATACGCCTCGCCCCGGAACCACGTGGGAGGGCGCTCAGCGCCCGACAGACATCCCATGGGCTCGGATGTCCAGCCACAGCAAGTGACGGCGCATTGGCGCAATACCCACCCAGCCACCTCGTCAGCCCGGTCCCAGCCATACCACCGCGATATGCCAGGGCCCGGAACCACGCGAGGAGGGCGCCCAGCGCCCGACACGGGGCGAGCGCGTACAGCGCCTCGCCCCGATAGGCGGCGCCCGGTGGCGGGCGCGGAGCGTCCGGCCACGGGACCGCTTACTCGTCGGCGAGGGAGCCCGTGGGCAGGTGGCTGACGTCGTTGAAGGCGTGCAGGACGGCGGGGCCGTCGGAGTACCAGGCGATCGTCGTCAGTGACGCCAGGTCCAGGTGCAGCCGGTAGAAGACGGCGGGCCCGGCCGCGAGCGCCAGCGACGCGGCCGACTTGATCGGCCCCATGTGGGTGACGACGAGCAGCCGCCCGCCGGGGAAGGCCGCGCGGTGGGCCGCGAGCGCGGCGTCCACCCGCTCGATCGTCGCCGCGAGGCTCTCCCCGCCGGGCGGCGGGACGGCCGGGTCGGCGAGCCAGGCGGACAGCCCGCCCGGGTCGCGCTCGCGCGCCTCGGCGAACGTCAGCCCCTCCCAGGCGCCGAAGTCGGTCTCCCGCAGCTGTTCGTCGACGACGAACGCGACCTCGTCGCGGCCTGGCGCCGGGACCAGGCCGGCGTACGCCGCCTCGGCTGTCTGGCGGGCGCGCTTGAGTGGCGACGAGATCACCGCGTCGAACGCCTCGCCGCGCAGCCGCTCGGCCGCGGCGGCGGCCTGGGCGTGGCCGACCTCGGTCAGCGGCGCGTCGACCGTCCCGCCGAAACGCTTCTCAATCGAGACGGGGGTCTGCCCGTGGCGCAGCAGCACGGTCCAGGTCGCGGGCGCCGGCGGCGCCACCCAGCCCGACAGCCGCCGGGTCGTCGGCGCGGGCACGGGCGTGGGGTCCGGAGACTGGCCGGCCAAAGCGCTCCCCCAGCGATCTGCTGGCGCAGAGTCGCTGGGGACCCCGGCGGCGACACTGGCGGAGCCTCGCGCGGCCGGAGGCCCCAGGGGCGGAGTGGTCGAGGGCTCCCAGACGCGGCCGGCGGCAGCCGCGTCCATCGCCTCGTTCGCGAGCCGGTCGGCGTCCTTGTTGCGCTCCCGGGGGATCCAGCGGTAGCGGACCGATGACGGCCGGGCCGTGGCGAGCCCAGCGGCCTCGGCGGCCAGCGGCCGCATCGACGGGTGCTTGATCTTCCAGCGGCCACTCATCTGCTCGACGACGAGCTTGGAGTCCATCCGGACCTCGAGCTCGGCGTCCGGGGCTACCTCGGCGGCGGCCCGCAGGCCGGCGATCAGGCCCTGGTACTCGGCGACGTTGTTCGTCGCGACGCCGATCGCGCCGGCCCGCTCGGCGAGCAGCGCGCCGCTGTCGGCGTCGCGGACCACCGCGCCGTAGCCGGCCGGGCCAGGGTTGCCCCGCGACCCGCCGTCGGCCTCGATCACGACCCGCGCGCTCGTCACCGCCCCCACCGCCACTACAGCCCTGACTCGGCGGTCCGGACGAGAATGCGCCGGCACTCCTCGCAGCGCACCACCTCGTCGGCCGGGCTCGACGCGAGCGTCCGCAGGTCGGCGCCGGAGAGCTCCAGGTGACAGCCCTCGCAGCGGCGGCGCACCAGCTTCGCCGCGCCCACGCCGTTCGACGTCGACCGGATCCGCTCGTAGAGGGTCACCAGCGGGGCCGGCAGCGCCGGGGCGAGCGTCTCGCGCTCCCGGCGGGTCCCGGCGGCCTGGGCGTCGATCTCGGCGAACGCCTCGTCGCGGCGGGCCGCCGAGCTGTCCAGCTCGGCCTGGACCCGGTCGCGCTCGGCGACGAGCTTCGCCAGCCGCGCGTCGAGTTCCTCGGCCGCCTCCATCTTCTCCAGCGCCTCGTCCTCCAGCACCCCCTGCCGGCGGGCAAGCGAGGCCAGCTCCGACTGCAGGTTCTCCAGCTCACGGGCGTTGCTGACCTGGCCGGCGTCCAGGCGGCGGCGGTCGCGGTCGGCGCGGGAACGCACCAGGTCGATCTCGTCGTCGAGCTTGCGCTGCGCGCGGGCGAGGTCGGAGATCTCGGTCTCGACCCGGACGATGTCGGCGCGCAGCGAGTCGACGACCTTGGTGCGCTCGGCGATGACGGCGAGCTCGGGCAGGTCGCGGCGTCGGGCCGCCAGCCGGTCCAGGCCCGAGTCGAGGGTCTGTAGGTCGAGGAGACGGAGCTGGGTGGCTGGGTCGGCCTTCATGGTCTCCTCGCGGCGAGCTTCGCGGGTCGGGCAGGGACAGGTGCGGGGCGGGGCGGCTAGGGCGTCACGGGTCGCGTGCCCTGGGGGACGTGCAGCCGCCACGGGTCGGTGACGAGCGTCGACACCGACGTGACCACGGTACGGCCGGTGGCGGACAAAGCAGCGACAAGCCGCTCGGCCGCGTAGGCGAGCCAGGGCCACTCGCTCGCCCAGTGGGCGACGTCGACGATCGCGACGCCGTGCGCCGCGACCGCGTCGAGCACGTGGTGATGGCGCCCGTCGGCGGTGAGGAAGGCGTCCGCGCCGGCGGCGGCGGCCGCGGCGGCGAGCTCCCCGCCGGAGCCGCCGCAGACCGCGACCCGGCGCACCGGCCGGTCCGGGTCGCCGGTGGCCCGCACGCCGCCGGCGGTCGCCGGCAGCGCGGCCCCGACCCGGGCGCAGAACGCCGACAGCGGCTCGGCCGCGGCCAGGTCGCCGAGCCGGCCGAGCCCCGGGTTGCCCCGGCCCTCGGCGAGCGGGCGAACGTCGGTGAGGCCGAGCGCGGCGGCCAGCGCGTCGTTGACGCCGGCACAGGCCACATCGGCATTCGTGTGGGCGGTGAACAGCGCGGCCCCGCCGCGGATGAGGCTGGTGGCGACCCGCCCGCCCGCGGTCGTCGCCGCGACGCCGTGCACGCCGCGCAGGAACAGCGGGTGGTGGGTGACGAGCAGGCCCGCGCCGAGCGCCACCGCCTCGGCGGCCACCTCGACGGTCGGGTCGACGGCGAAGTGGACGTGGCCCACGTGCGCGTCCGGCTCGCCGACGGACAGGCCCACGGCGTCCCACGACTCGGCGAACCCGGGCGGGTAGGCGTCCTCGAGCGCGGCGACGCAGTCAGCGACGGTCACGCCGCCGGCCGTCACATCGCCGGGGGTGACGGCGGCGCCGGCGTCCCCGAGGGCAGCCGTCCCGGCGGCCTGGGCGGGGCGGCCCACGGGGCTTGAGGTGACCACGTTGGTAGCGCCCGTGTCGTCACCCGTCGTGTCCACGTGGTTGTTCATCAGCGCGACCCTACCGGGGGGCGGATACCGCAAATCGCAACGCCGTAAGTTCACTTGCGGTGCGGACTGTCCGGGCCGAACGAGGCGCATCGTCTGTTTCTTCGCGCCACGGACGGCTCCACGCTTCACGCAAGCGGGCTGGGCAGTCTGCGACCCAGAACGTCCACGACGAAGGGAAAGGCCACATGGCCGACGTGTCGGTGCGCTTCCAGGTCGCCGGTGACTCCGAGATCGTGCTCAACCTGGCCACCGGGCAGGCGGTGCGCCTGGTCGAGGCGATCATGCGCAAGGTGTCCGAGGCCATGAGCGCGCAGGCCGCCGCGCAGGGCGGGGCCGGGGCGATGCCGCCGGCAATGCCCATGCAGATGCCGGGCTGGCCGGACATGACGTCCGGGCCCTCCACCGGCGGTGGGCCGCAGCACCGTCTCCCGCCCGCCTGACCAGCTCGGCCGGGCCGGGCCCGGTCCGCGCGGGCACGGCGGGACCGCCATCGGCGGGACCGCCATCGGCGGGACCGCCATCGGCGGGACCGCCATCGGCGAGATCGCCATCGGCGGGACGGCCGTTCCCCGGCACCCGGTCAAAAGCCGGGCCACGACGGCGGGTTTGGCAACAACCTGCCACGCCCCGGGACGACCGCGGTGGCACGTCTCCCGGCTGTCGATAACTGCCGAGTAGGGCGAAAGTGCCCGTCCGGCACGGAGGGCACGATACAAATCCCGACAGCAGTCCACAGCACTCCCCACTGCTCATCCACGAGAGGACAAAGGATCGACTATGGCGGGGGATGTTCCGGCCGACGAGCGGGTGTTGATCGCGCCCGGCGCCACCGGGTCTTCTGGGGTGGGCGGAGCCGGCCTGCGGGTGGCACCTGACGATCAGCCGGCCACGCCGGCCATCGGCTCCGCCGCCGAGCCCACGGGCGCGGACCCAGCGGCCGCCGCCGCCGTCGCCGCCGGGGAACGCGTCCTGCACCGCTACGGGCGGGTCCAGGTCCTCGGCGCGTTCGGCGTTCCTGGCGCCGGCGGGCAGCCGGCGGCCGCGGAGCGGGCGACACCGCGGGCCGCGGCCACGACGGACGACCACGACCGTGCCGCCCTCGGCTCGACCGACGGGTCGGTCGTCGCGACGACGGGCCTCGCCGCCGGGCTGGACCGGACCGAGACCCTCGGCCTTGAGGCGTTCCGGCTGCGCGCGAGCGCCGCCTACCGGCGAGGCAAGCAGGAGCGCCCGCGTGACGGGCAGCTGTGGGACATGGAGTACGCCTGCACCGACATCGCGCCTCCCCGGGGGGCAGCCGCGCGCGTCCGCCCACCGGCCACGCCCACGGGCGACGCGGGCGGCGCGGGCAAAGACACCGCGGACGCCCCGGGGCCGAGTGCCCTGGCCGTCGCGGACCTGCCGGCGCACGTCGCGCCCATACAGGTGCACGCCGCGGCCGTGGCCGCGGAGGTCGCGTCCCGCTCCGCCGGCGCCACGATCGCCCCCGACGGCACCTCCACCGCTGGCGAGGTGGGCGCCGCGCCCCTGAGCTCCTACCTGGAGGGCAGCGTCGCCGTCGGCCTGGTCCTCGTCGAGGGGCCCACCGCCGATCTGCAGTTCACCGCGGCCGAGCGGACGAAGGTCGTCGCCGAGGCGCAGAACGGCCTGTCCTGGCTCGCGGCCGCCAACCCGGCCGCCGACGTCACGTTCAGCTACGACATCCAGATCGTCCGGCTCGGCCAGGCCGCCGACCCGTCCCAGGACGACCTGGAGGCCTACTGGCGCGACCCGACGATGGCCAAGCTCGGCTACCAGGCGAACTTCGACGGCGTCTACGACTACGCCGACGAGGTCCGCGGCCAGCTCGGCACCCGCTGGGGCTACGTCATGTTCGTCACCAAGTACCCGGTGCGCTACTTCGCCTACGCGGCCATCGGCGGGCCGCGGCTGGTGCTGACGTATGACAACGACGGCTGGGGCCCGGACAACCTCGACCGGGTGGTCGCCCACGAGTCGTGCCACATCTTCGGCGCGGTCGACGAGTACGCCTCGTCGGGCTGCGACTGCGGCGGGGCATGGGGCCGGTTCGGGGTCGTCAACGGCAACTGCGACGCCTGCGCCGCCGCCCCGGTCGACTGCCTGATGCGCGGCAACACGTTCAACTTCTGCCGGTACACCCCGGCGCACGTCGGCTGGGGCCGGGGCGCCACCGGCAATCCGCTCCTCATCCAGGCCAGGGGCCTGGGGCAACTCGGCAACTTCGAGCTGCTCTCCGCCTCGTCGTTCTCGGGCCTCACCCACCGGTGGGAGAACTTCGACCAGCCGGGCTTCCCCTGGGAGGACCCGTTCCAGACCGCGCAGGTGCTCGGCCGCCTCGACGCGGTGTCGATGGTCCAGAGCACCCTGCAGGCACCGGGGCCGCTGGAGACCGTCGTGCGGGTCGGTGCCGACCTGCACTTCCTGTGGCGGGACAGCACCGGCACGTTCGTCTGGTCGAAGCCCGCCCGGATCGCCACCGGCGCCGCCGGCACGCACTCGCTGGTGCAGAGCCGCTACGGCTCCCGGGGCAACTTCGAGATGCTCTTCCCGTCGACCGGCGTCGGCCTGATGCACATGTGGCGCAACCACGACGTCTTCGGCTTCCCCTGGAGCAACCCGCGCCAGGTCCTGCCGGAACTCGGTCACGCCGACGCCGTCAGCCTCATCCAGGGCAGCCGGGGCGGCGGCGTCGGCAGCCTGGAGGCGGTCGTGCGGGTTGGCAGCCGGCTGCTCCACATCTGGCGCGACCAGACCTCCGCGGCGGCCTGGCACATCACGGTCGCCTTCGCCGACGGCGTAGCCGGCAACCCGGTGATGATCGAGAGCGTGTTCGGGTCGTCACGCAACTTCGAGGTCGTCGTGCCGGGCGCGAACAGCGGGCTGATCCACTACTGGCGGAACAACAGCGCCTTCGCCACCCCGTGGAGCGGCCCGCGCCCGTTCGCGACGAACCTCGGCCGTATCGACGCGGTGACGATGATCCAGAGCACCTTCCAGGGCCACCTGGAGGTCGTCGCCCGCGTCGGCGACCGCCTCCACCAGATGTTCCGCGACGCCTCGGGGAACTGGTTCCCCGCCAGCCGCATCGCATAACCGGTGGCGGGCGGGGGCGCTCCGCGCGCCCGCCTCACGTGCCGTTGTCGAGGGTGGTGGCGATGGTGTCGAGGAGGGCTTCCAGGTCCTTGAGGGGGCTGCAGGCGGAGCGGGGGCGGGGGCCCGGGAGGGCGGCGAGGACCCGCATCTCGGTGACGAGGCGGGTCAGGCCGTCGGTCTCGGCGAACGCCGGGTCGCTGATACTGGGGCGCAGCGCCGCCTCGTGGGCGCGCCAGATCACGGCGCGGCCGTCGAGGCGGATCCGCTCGCCGCTGGCGCGCCGCACGTCGTCGGCCTTGCGCGGCACCCAGGAGAACAGGTCCGACAGGCGGTGGTGGGAGAAGCCGGAGAACGGCTCGAACGACACCCGGTCGGTGCGCGCCATCGGCTCGGGGAACAGGTCGATCGCGTCGCGGTGCAGCTCGCCGCCCTTGCTCTTGTGGTACGGCTCCAGGTAGACGACCCTGGCCAGGCCCGAGGCGATGATGTTGCGGGTGCACTCGTGGCAGGGCAGCGTCGTGCTGTAGAGGGTGCCGCCCTCGATCGAGATGCCGCGGCGGGCGGCGGAGGTGATCGCCACCATCTCGGCGTGGGTGGTGCGGCCGTACTCGATGACGTCGAACAGGTCCGCGTCGCGGATGTTCTCGTCGTTGATGGCGAGCTCGGTGAGTTCGGCGACGGTGCGCCGGCGCAGCTCCGGGGTGAACCAGCCGGCGCGCAGCCGGGCGAGCAGGTCGGCGAGGATCTGCGCCCGGATGCCGTCGGAGGCGTCCAGGCCGGCCATGAACTCGCGCCCGTCCGGCTGGCTCTCGGTGTGGTAGTAGCCGCCGCCAGCCTTCGGCACCTCGTTCGCGCCGACCGCGACGATCTGCTCGTCCACCATGATCGCTGTGCCGACGCGGCGGGCCAGCACCGCCGTCGTGAGCGAGCCGCGGTAGGCGGCGGCCATGCCCAGCTCGTCCATCGTCAGCGTATGGAACGGGTGGCTGTGGATGCACTCGACCAGGCGGCGCACGTGCCGGCGGGTCTGCGTCGGGTCGTCGCAGCGGACGAACAGGTCGCAGCGCTCCAGCGCCGCCGACGACGACAGCCGCAGCCCGCGCGGGACCGGGGGTGAGGTGAGGCTGGTCGCCAGGCCGAAGTCGCGGTCGACGGCATGGGTCGCGGCCCGCTCGGCGTCGGTCGCGGCGAGCCCGGCGCTACGCTCGAACAGCTGCGCGAGCATCCTGGCCCGCTCCGGGCGCGGCGCGTCGCAGGCGATGAAGAAGGCGCGCCGGCCGTAGACCTGGCGCAGCGTCTCCACCTCGGCCTTGTGGGTCAGGCTGTCCAGGACGAACGCGCGGGGGCGGATGTGGTCGATGCCGTCGCCGCCGCGGATCTCGTGGATCTCGCGCACCCCGACGAGTGCGACCGCGTCGGCCCGGCCCAGCCGCGCCCGCAGCTGGTCGCCCGCGTCCATCAGCAGCTCGCGCCGCGTCGGCTCGTCCGCCGGCAGGTCCACCGGCCCCGGCCGGCCGGCCAGTCCCGCTGGTCCCGCTGGTCCCGCTGGCTTCGCCGCTCCGGGCGACTCCGCCGGGCCGTGCGGCTCGGCCGTCCCGGCGGGCCCTCTGGCCGCCGACGGTTCCCTCATCGCGGGCGGCGCCGCCGGCGCGGATGGTTCCGCGCGCGCGGCCTCGCCGGGAGCGACGCCCGCGGCGACGGGCCGCCCGGTGTCGTCGCCGGGTTCCATCGGCGCGAGCAGGGCGTCCAGGTCGATCCGGAAGACCAGGTAGTTCGCGGCCGCGAGCGCGGCGTGCAGCTCCTGGAGCACCGGCGCCGTCTCCGTGCCGACGGTCCGCACGATCCCGAACACCAGCTCCGGTGTACGCAGATGCTCGGCAAGCCCGATCCGGCACCCGCCCTCGTCGTCCGCCATGGTCTCCTTGCCGGCTCGCCATCCCCACCGGACGGTGTCTCCCCCACCACCCTGTCAGCGCCCCTGCCGCGGTCGCAACGCGGCCCGGTAGCCACTCCCAGGTGTCTCCGTCCGCTGTCGCCGCCACGGCCGGGTGTGGGGCGCTGGTTGGGTGTGAGGGCCCTGGGCAGTTCCTCTTCGGGGCCGGCGCCCCGATGTGCTCCGGCTCCGCGAGAGCGGGAGGTCGCCATGGAGGTCGAGCGGACACCGGTCGAGGTGCTGTTCACGTGCCGTCACTGCCAGTTGGAGTGGCGGCAGGGCTACGAGGTGGTCCGGTGGACCGGCTACGAGGGCGACCTCCTGGAGACCTACTTCCGCCGGGGGGTGCCGGTGCCGCCGCCGATGCTGGGCCAGCGCTGCCCGCAGTGCGGCAGCCTGAATGTCTCCTGGGCGGACGTCTCGGGCCTGCCACGTCGCGCCACGCGGCCCGTCCAACCTGTCGTCAGCTCCCACTGGTCCACGCCCGAGCCGAAGCCAGCCACCCTCCGGTTCTTCACTCGCGCCGCCCACCAGCGCGAGCCGCTGACCCGCCGCTTCCCGTAGCCCGCCGCCCTGACCGCCAGGGACTCCGAAGACCCGGGCGGTGGCACCTCCGGCGGCCACCGGACCGGCAGTAGGTGAATACTCCCCAAACCGGGGCATAAGACACGGCGGACGCCTCGACCCGAGACAGCCCGACGGACAAGGCCAGGGGCAGGGCGTCCGGACCCGCGCGGTGGGACCATGGGGCGAAGGGGACGGAGGCGGCGAGTGTGACGGACGAACCGACGGGAACGGACGAGGCGACCGGCGATCAGGACGGCGGGCCGGCGACCGAGCGGCTGGCGCTGTTCCCGCTCGGAACGGTGCTGCTGCCCGGGCTACTGCTGCCGCTGCAGATCTTCGAGCCCCGCTACCGGGAGCTGGTCGGCGACCTGCTCGACCTGCCCGAGGACACGCCGCGCGCGTTCGGCGTCGTCGCGATCCGGCACGGCCGCGAGGTCGGCCCGCAGCGCCCCGAGCTCTACGACGTCGGCTGTGCGGCGGTGCTGCGCCGGGCCCAGCGGCTCCCGGACGGCCGCTACTCGCTGATGACCGTCGGGGAGCGCCGCTTCACGATCCGCTCGGTCGACGTCGAGAGCCGGCCCTACCTGATCGGCGAGGTGGTCTACCTGGCCGACGAGGCCGGCGACGCCGAGGCCGCGGTCGCGCTGGTGCCGGCGGTACAGGGCCTGCTGCGCGAGTACACCGCCAGGCTGGCCGAGAAGAAGGCGCTGGAGATCCGCCTGCCCGACCTGCCCGACGAGCCGGCGGCGCTGTCCTACCTGGTCGCCGCCGCGGTCGTGCCGGACATCGCGCACCGGCAGGAACTGCTCGAGGCCCCGGACGCGGCGAGCCGGCTGCGTGCCGAGCAGGCCATGCTGCGCCGCGAGCTCGCCCTGCTGACCACGATCACCACGGTCAGCTCCCCCGGCCTCGCCCGCATCCCGCCCAGCCTGAACTGACGGCACCAAGGTCAGGAGGTTCCGAGGATCTGGCGGGTGAGGGTGGCGCGGTCGAGCTTGTGGACGGCGGTGAGGGGCAGGTCGGCGGCCAGGCGCAGGTCCTCGGGGAGCTTGTAGCGCGCCACGAGGCCGGAGAGGTGGTCACGCAGCTCGGCGAGCGTCGGCGGGCGGGCGCCGTCGCGGGGGACGACGACGGCGACGCCGATCTCGCCCATCACCGGGTCGGGCCGGGGCACGACGGCGCACTGGGCGACGGCGGGGTGGGTGCCGAGCGCGGCCTCCACCTCGGCCGGGTAGACGTTGTAGCCGCCGCGGATGAACATCTCCTTGCGCCGGCCGACCAGCCGGACCAGGCCCCGCTCGTCCATCCGGCCCAGGTCGCCGGTGCGGATCCAGCCGCCGACGACCGTCGCCGCCGTCGCCGCCGGGTCGCGCCAGTAGCCGGCGAACGCGCTCGGGGTGCGCAGCCACAGCTCGCCGACGTCACCGGTGCCGGCCAGGTGGCCATCGTCGTCACGGATCTCGCAGGCGATGCCGGGACGCGGCCGGCCGATCGTGAACAGCGCCTCCTCGTCGTCGGCGTCCGGCGCGGTGCCCAGGCCGCAGCCCCCCGACTCGGTGGAGGAGTAGCGGACGCTGTATGGGGCGCCGAGCCGGCGGCGGGCCTCCTCGACGAGCGCCGGCGGCGACGCCGCCGCTCCCGCGATGATCAGCCCGACGGCACTCAGGTCGAAGCTGTCGAAGTCCGGGACGCGTAACAGCAGCGCGAGCTGCGGGGCGACGGCGTTGACGGTCGTCATCCGGTGCTCGGCGAGCATCGCCAGGGTGTCGCGGGCCCGCCAGCGGCCCTGGATGTGCATGCGATGGCCGCGCTGGAGGTACCAGGGCAGCTTTGTCATGAACCCGACGTGGGCGAACTGGGTGGTCGCCATCGTCGCCTCACCGGGCCGGTCCGCCCAGACGCCGCCGGTGTCGATCCGGGTGACGGCACGCAGCTGCCGCTCGGTGAAGACGGCCGCCTTGGGCAGGCCGGTGGTACCGGAGGTGAACACGATCGCGACCGGGCGGCTCTCGTCGGCCGGCAACGGACCGGGCACGGCCGCCGAACCGGCCTCGAGCACCGCCGAGCCGTAGGCAGCCAGCTCGTCGACCTCCGCGCCGTCCGTGAGCACGACGGCCGGGTCGGCGAGCCCGGCGAGCCGTTCCTGCTCGGGCGGGGCGAGCACCGGGTTCACCCCGGCGGTGACCGCGCCAAGTTTCGCGGCGGCGGCGTAGGCGAGCACGTAGCGGCTTGTCGAGGCGATCCGCAGGACCAGCCGGTCGCCGGCGCCCAGCCCGCGGGCCGCGAGCCCGGCCGCGACCGCGTCCGAACCGGTGTCCAGCGCCGCGAACGAGAGCCGGGTTCCGTCCGGGTCGACGAACGCCACCGCGTCCCCGAACCGCCGAGCCGCCTCCCGCACCGTCTCCGCCAGCATGAACCAGAACGTATCCAATCTGCATGTCACGGGCCGCGGTCGGCGACCGGGCCGATCCGTCGCTGGTTTCGTGGGAGATGCCAGCATGCCGGCGGCAACTACCACTGGTGGTAGCCGCGGGTGGCTGTCCGGCCGAGGCCCGGGGATACGGCAGGCTGGTGCGTGGGCAGCCTGCTCGTGGTAGGTCATATGCGGTTTGATGGGGGTTACGGGCCGCCCGGACCTGCCAGATCGGCTCCGCAAGCTCCGCCGATCCGGCAGGAACCCCGGGCAGCGCCGCGTCGGCGCTCCTGCACCGGCGGGATCACCACTGCGGGATCACCACTGAAGGAGGGTCATCATGCGGGTCGTAGTCGACTGGGACGTCTGCGAGAGCAACGCGATCTGTGTCGGGCTGGTGCCGTCGGTGTTCGAGCTGGACGACAACGAGTACCTGTCGGTCGTCGAGGAGCCCGACGAGTCGCTGCGTCCGGACCTGGAGAAGGCCGTGCGCTCCTGCCCGAAGCAGGCCATCAAGCTCGTCGACTAAGGCGGTCCCGCGGCCGGGCGGAGCGCCGGATGGACCGGCGCGGCCCGGCCGCCTCGTCGATGAGCGGTAGCCGACCCCACCTCGTCAGCCCGAATCCAGCCCGACCACCGTCATGTACATCGACCCGGAACCAGCCGGGAAGGGCGCTCCGCGCCCGACAGGCGGGCGCAGCGGCGGGCGCGGAGCGTCCGGCCGCGCGCCCGCCGCACCCGCGAGATTGGTAGGAGACGGTCATGACCGATCACGTGCAGACCGAGGCAGCCGGCGGGGTGCTGACCGTCCGGATCAACCGGCCGGACAAGCGCAACGCGATCACGCAGGACATGTACCAGGCGCTCGGCGACGCGCTGGTCGGCGCGGAGGCCGACGAGTCCGTCCGGGTCGTGCTCTTCACCGGCAGCGGCGGCGCGTTCACCGCCGGCAACGAACTGGCCGACATCGCCGAACACGACGTCCTCGAGCCGAGCGGCCCGACCGCCCGCTTCATCCGGGCGCTCATCGACACGACGAAGGTGCTGGTCGCCGAGGTCGACGGCGCGGCGATCGGCATCGGCACGACCATGCTGCTGCACTGCGACCTGGTGTACGCGACGGCGCGGTCGAAGTTCGGGATGCCGTTCGTCAACCTAGGGGTGGTGCCGGAGGCGGCGTCGTCGGTGCTGCTGCCGCGGGTCACCGGGCCGCAGCGGGCGGCGAGGCTGCTGCTGTTCGGGGATGTCTTCAGCGCGCAGGAGGGGCTGGAGGCCGGGATCATCACCGAGGTGCTGCCGGACGCCGGCGCGCTGCGGGCGCGGGTCGCCGACCGGGTCGAGGCGCTGCTCGCCCGCCCCGCGGGCGCGCTCGCGGCGGTCCGCAAGCTGCTGCACGGCGAGACGACGATCGCCGAGCTGCACGCGGCCGCGGCACTGGAGGGCGAGGTCTTCACCCGCACCTCCAGGTCCCCCGAGGCCCAGGCCGCCATCGCCAGGCTCACCAAGCGGTAAGGGCCTTCCCCACCACTTCTGGCCGATGTCCGGCTGTCCTTCCCACCGTTGCTCGCCGCGTTCCGCCACGAACCGCGCGCACTCGGTCAGACTGAGTGGCGAACGACCCGGATCGGCAGCGGAAACGACGACAGCGGGGGGAGGTTGCATGGTCGAGCGCCGGGTAGGGCGTCCGCCCCGGATGGACCGGGCGACGATCGCCAGGGCCGCCGGCGAGATCGGCATCGACCAGGTCAGCCTACGCTCGGTGGCCGAACGGCTCGGCGTGAGCGTCCCCGGGCTCTACCACTACGTGCGGGGCCGCGACGACCTGCTGCGCCTGGCCGCCGAGGAGTCCGCGGCGATGATCGCGCTGCCGATCGACCGAGGACAGCACTGGTCGCTGTGGCTGCTGGAGTGGGCGGACGTCATCCGGCGCACCTTCGTCGAGTCGCCCGCGCTGCTGGCCCAGGTCATGAGCGGCGCCTTCGGGCTGGACCGGATGGTCGACGCGCTGGAGGCCGTGATCGCGGCGCTGGTGCGCCGGGGATTCGGCGCGTGCGAGGCCTTCGAGGCCTACATCCTTGTGACACAGTGCGCGATGGGCGCCGCGGTCATCGAGAGCCGCCACCGGGAGTCCGATGTGTCCAACCATCCGGTCGCGCTGGACTACCAGCGGGTGTTCGCCCAGCGCGACCCGTCGGACCTGGGGCACCTGCGCGCGATGCTCGCCGACGGCCCGCCGCCCGCGTCGAGGCCGACCGATCAGTTCACCACAGTGCTCGCCGGCATCGCCGCCCGCCGCGGCGACGACTGGCGCGACATCGTCACCCAACTCGACCAGCACCTCCAGCTCCACCAGCACCTCCAGCACCTCCAGGAGTGACCTGGCGCACGGGGCCGCTCGGATAGCGTGGTTCGGGCGCCGCGTCCCGGGCACACCGGACGACGTGACTCGGATGCTTCCTCCCCAACGCCAGCCGGATGCGCCGCGTCGCTCCGCCGGCAGGTTCGCCGCGTTCACCGGCGCGGCGCCGGCCCGAAGCCCGTTGCGGCTGCGGGCCGCGCTCGCGTTCTTCGGGCTGGTGTTCTGTGGTGTCGTCGCGGGGCTGTTCGCCGCCGCCGGCTGGACGGTGCCCGCCATCCTGCTCTGCGTCGTCGGGGCCACCGCCCTGGCGGACATGGCCGTGATCATCCATCGGATGCGACGGCATCGTCGTTCACGTCCGCCGGGCTTCGGCCCGGCCACCCGGCCCGGGAACCGTACCCGCAGCGGAAGTTACCCACGGTAGCAGTGTCTCTTCTTTCTGATGACTCATAAGGTCTTCTACCAGGAAGCCGCGGGGAACCGGCCGCAGACCGGGCCCACATTCCGCCGCACATCAGGACCGTGACCAGCGGCGATGTGAAGGCACGCCCAAAACTGTTGACCTTGCTCCTCTCGCGCTCTTACCTTCGTGCTCCCACTATCTGATGGGCCATCAGATCTGGCCCTCGGAGCACGGAGGAGACCGCGATGGGACGACGGCGCGACGACCGGGGCGGCGCGGGGTCTGGCGGCGGCAGTGAGGACGCGGACGGCGCCGGCTTAGCCGGCCTGGCCCGCCCGGCCTGGCCGGCCAGGCCGGGCGCGGGCGGCGGTGTGGCGATTCCGGACGGCGGTGCCATGGCCGCCGAGGGCGGCGGGACCCGGCGCACGGTCCTGGCGGGGGCGCTCGGTGCGGCGGCGGTGACCGCCGTCGGCTGGACGCCGGTCGCGCGGGTGGCCGTGGCCCACGCCGACCCGCCGGCGCCGCCGAACTTCCCGGCGTCGATCCCGCTGTACCGGCAGACATTCCAGAACTGGTCGCGGGAGATCAACGTCACCGGCGTGTGGACCTGCGCGCCGGCGACGCCCGCGGACGTGGTGACCCTCGCCAACTGGGCGCGGGCGAACAACTACAAGATCCGTCCCCGCGGCATGGCGCACGGCTGGTCACCACTGAGCGTCGCCGTCGGGTCGTCCGGCAACAACGTCATCTTCGTCGACACCACCCAGCACCTCACCGCCGTCACGATCACCGGGCCGTCCGGGTCGACCCCGGCGACCGTCCGGGCGCAGACCGGCGTGACGATGGACAGCCTGCTCACCCAGCTGCAGGCCGCTGGCTACGGCCTGACCGCCACCCCCGCTCCCGGTGACCTCACCGTCGGCGGCGTGCTCGCGATCGACGCGCACGGCACCGCCGTCCCCGCCAGTGGCGAGACCCGGGTCCCCGGCACCACCTACGGGTCGCTGTCGAACCTGATCACGTCACTGACGGCCGTCGTCTGGGACTCCGCCACCAGTCAGTACGTGCTGCGCACGTTCAGCCGGTCCGATGCGGCGTCGAAGGCGTTCCTGGCACACCTGGGCCGCGCTTTCCTCACCGAGGTGACGCTGCAGGTCGGCGCCAACCAGCGGCTGCGCTGCCAGAGCTGGTTCAACGTTCCCTGGACGGAGCTGTTCGCGACGCAGGGCTCCAGCGGGCGCACGTTCGCCAGCTACGTCAACTCCGCCGGCCGGGTCGAGGCGATCTGGTTCCCGTTCACCGACACCCCGTGGCTGAAGGTGTGGAGCCGCAGCCCGAACAAGCCACTGCTGTCGCGGCAGGTCTCCAGCCCCTACAACTACTCGTTCTCCGACAGCCTGCCGTCGTCGATCACCGACCTGGTCGGCCAGATCTCGGCCGGCCATCCCGAGCTCGCCCCGACGCTCGGCGGGACGCAGATCGCCGTCGTCGGCGCAGGCCTGATCACCACCTCGACCTGGGACATATGGGGCTGGTCGAAGGACCTGCTCCTCTATGTCCGGCCGACGACGCTGCGCGTCACCGCCAACGGCTACGCGATCCTGACCAGCCGGTCGAACATCCAGCGCGTCATCAACGAGTTCTGCACGTACTACAACAACAAGCTGAACACGTACCGGAACAACGGCCAGTACCCGATGAACGGGCCCGTCGAGATCCGGGTCACCGGGCTCGACGCCGCCGGCGACGTCGGCGTCCCGAGCGCCGGTTCGCCGCAGCTGTCCGCGCTGCGGCCACGGCCCGACCATCCGGAATGGGACGTCGCGGTCTGGCTGGACATTCTCACCGTGCCCGGTACGCCGTACGCGAACCAGTTCTACCGTGAGGTCGAGGCCTGGGTCTTCTCGAACTATTCCGGCAGCTATGCCTCGGCCCGGGTGGAATGGTCCAAGGGCTGGGGCTACACGAACAGCGCCGCATGGGCCGACAGCACCGCCATCGGCACGACGGTGCCGAACTCGCTGCGGACCGGCCAGCCGGGCGGGGACAACTTCGACACGGCGGTCGCGACCCTGAACACCTACGACCCGAACCGCGTCTTCTCCAGCCCCCTGCTCGACGCCCTTCTGCCCTGAGCCAGCCGCCGTGACGGACGCGCCGCGTCCGTCATGGCGAACGCCGTATCGTGGCCCGAGACGACCATGGTGTCCGGCGCGGC